>JBKEAX010000071.1:0-4485 GCA_047972825.1 Hyphomicrobiaceae bacterium
CTCAATGACCGGCGTCGCGCAGAAGGTCTGATTGTAGCGGCGCAGGCTGTGGCAGATGCGTGGCTTGCCCATGTGCAGGGCCTCCATGTTTACTCGATCGTTCCCCCGGTTGGTCCGGTCCTGGTTCCCTACGGTGACGATGTAATGGACTCTGTGCGCCAGTCCGCCCTGCAAGAAGACGAAGCCATCTCACAGACGTTTCACCGGTTGACCGCCCAGATGGAAGGCCGCGCAAGCTGGTTGTCTGAATGTGCCCCAGGGCCGGACCTTGCCGAGCACGTCATGATGTTTGGCCGGTGTGCCGACCTCATCGTTGCTTCTGTGGCCGATCCAGACTGGGACATGGCGCCGGCATTGGAATTTCCTGAGCGGTTGGTGGTGGAAAGTGGCCGCCCGGTCCTGCTTGTTCCTAACAGCGGTGGTTTTGTTGGACCGCGAAGACACGCCGTCGTGGCATGGAACGGGGGAAGGGAGTGCGCGCGCGCCGGTTTTGACGCACTTGCCTTGCTTCATGCACCGGTTCGCCTGACTGTGTTGGTCGTTGATGACGGCAGCGGCGTTGAAGCCGCGATGGCAAGTGCTGCGCGCTTTTGCCAAGCAGCGGGCCGGCATGAATTCCAGGCTTCGGTGCAACAGGCTCAGTCTGCTGGGCGCTCCGTGGGCGAAACCATTGCGGCTGAAGCCGCCGGTCTTGGGGCGGATCTGCTTGTGATGGGAGCATTCGGGCGCTCCCGCTTTCGTGAGTTTGTATTCGGCGGTGCCACGCGCCACATTACCCACCACATGACAATCCCAACGCTATTGTCGCATTGATGCAGCCTGGTCTCTAGCCCAGGTCACTCACAAATGGCAATGCGTTGCTTCAAAATACAAAACCAATTCGCTTGGAGAAATGTCGATGGACAAGCCTGTTACCGTTCCCTTGAAGCGCGTGCGCCTGGAGCTGGCCCGCGATGAAGACCATCCGGTGGGCAGCCGCACGCACGGCTACGATTTCATCGCTCCCATCGACGACGACGGTCACATCAGTGTTGAAGACTGGAAGCGCGCGCGGGATCGCTGCCGGGTCAAGCGTTTTTGTGAAGGTGAGAAGGACGAAGTGGGCCACATCATCCGCAAGCCGGGTGGCTCGTGGGCGTTCCATTATGACATTCACGGTTCACCCGATTCCGATGAAGGCGGCTACCGCTTCGACCAGCACAGCTTCAAGCCGGGTGAATATGTATCCATTCGCGAACACGATGGCGAGTTGCGCACGTTCAAGGTGATGAGCGTGATTGAGACGGACTGATTTTCACGCCAACATTTCAGGCAGATGTTGATCTAGGGTCCGGCCCCTAGGATCCGGCTCCTAGCGCGGTGTCGGTTTCGGCTCGCCCTTGCGGCTATAACGCGAAGTCGCCAATCAAAAAAGCAAGCGTGGCAGCAAGACCCGCGGCAGGGACCCAATGTGGTGTGCAAAATATGCCGGAAGGGGGCCTTGTTTCGCGTGCCTTGATTGCTGCCAGCGCGCCATTGACAGCTGCAAACATGACAAGCGTCAGACGTGATGACCATTCGGCTAACCCTGTCAAAGGTACAGCCAGAGCGAGGATGAGAACAAGAGCCGTCGTTAAGGCGGTTGCAAGGATTGGCGTTCGGGTGACTTGGTTCACCCGGCCCAACACTTCGGGAATGTCGCCGCGTCGTGCCAGCCCATAGGCAACGCGTGCTGATAGAATGATGGAAGCAATGATGCCGTTCAATGTGGCAACGATTGCGATTGCCGCCATTGCAGTGGGTGGCCAACCTGTGAGCGCGGCGAAGACAGCGGCGAGCGGTGCTTCGGCGGCGCCGAGCCGGTCCGGCCCCAGGGTAACGAGCGCGACCCAGACGACAGCAACATACACAAAGGTTGTGATAACGAGCGTTGCCAGGATGGCTCTTGGGAGGTTGCGGCGTGGGTCTTTGAGTTCCTCCGCGACATTCACAATCCCTTCAAAACCTATGAAGGCGAACACGGCAAGCAGGCCTGCATTCATCATCGCCAGCCATGCCGTGGTGCCTGTAAGGTCGGGCACAGCTTCCGGCAGTCGCGCCACGGCTTCAGGCAGCATCACGAAGCCGAGGGCTGCGATCAACAAGAGCCCACCGACTTCGATCACGGTCATGACCGCGGCAAAGGTGATCGACTCGACGATGCCCCAGGCCGCGATGGTGCCCATTGCCAAGACAACGGCGGTGACAATTACCGGTTCGGGCCAGCCGAGAAACACGGCGATATATTCTGCACTGCCACGGGTAATGGTGGCTGAAGTCGTGATCGCTATTGCAATTACCAGGATGCCGACCACGATACCCGCTGCGCGGCTTCGGAACCCTTCGGAGACATAGGCGGCTTCTCCGGCTGCAACAGGCATTCGCGTTGCCAGTTCGGCAAAGGCAAAGGCGGAGATCGATATTAACGCTGCGGCGAATACAAAGGCTGCAGGCGCGGCCATGCCAGCTATACGGGCGACAGGTCCGATCAGAACATAGATGCCCGCACCAATTGTGATGCCAAGACCGTACAAGAGCGCGTGCCACATCGACAGCGATCGCCTGAGTGCAATTGCGTTTCCAGGCTGCCGGGGTGATGTTGCGGACGATGCGTCAGGCGGTGGCATTTGTGGCGGGCTTTCCGCAGGCTTTCATGCAAGTGGCTGGTGGAATATCAGCTGGAAACCTTGAGAGTGTCGTCGGCAAAATACTGGTTCGGTACACGGATGCCTGAACTCTCGCAAAAAAGGCGTAGGAACGCTGCGATGCAACATCAAACAAGCCCGTATGCCGGTACAAACTGACTTCCCACACGCGCAATTACAGGGCATCTTGTCATGTTGATTTTTTCTGATGCAAGTCAGAATGTTGGGGCCGCGCTGGGCAGCAATCGGTTGCGGCGGTAAAACGCTTGCTTGGGCAAGGAATGCGCTATGAGCGCGGCAGCAGGGGAAGCAGCATGAGTGTCCTGGATTCGGTGATGGCGATGCTTGGTGACAGGCACGGCAAAGTCACGCCGGACATTACAGTTAACCAGGTTCCGTTCGATCAACCCTGGGAGTGGCTCGCGGCTGGCTGGAATGACATGTGGACCCATCCTGCAGTGAGCCTGACATACGGGTTCGTGTTTGCTGCTGGAGCCATACTGATGGGTATTGGTGTGACGCAAGCAGGGGCACAATCAGTGATCCTTGCGCTCTTCGGTGGATTTTTATTGATCGGGCCGCTGGTTGCTGTTGGGCTTTATGAAGTCAGCCACCGTATCGAGGATAAACAGCCCGTCACCCTGATGGGCGCCATCAAGAAGAGTTTCCAGCCAGAAGGCCAATTGGGGTTCATGGGTATAGTTCTGTTCCTGATTTTCATGGTCTGGATGCAGGTCGCGTTTCTGCTCTTCATGCTGTTTACGGGTGGACGGGCGTTCCCACCGGCCAATGAATTCCTACAGATGCTGTTGTTTACCACTCATGGGCTAGGTCTATTGTTCACAGGCGTGGCAGCGGGAGCCTTGCTGGCCTTCTTTACATTCTCTGTTTCGGCCGTCTCAGTGCCGCTACTTATGGTCCGGGACGTTGATGTGGTTACAGCCATCTCGACAAGTTTTCATGCCGTTCGCCGGAATCCGCGGCCGATGATCCTGTGGGCGGGATTGATTGCATTCTTGGTGATCATAGGCGTCATCACGATGGGAGTAGCACTTATCTTCGTGTTCCCACTCATGGGACATGCAACCTGGCACGCCTTCAAAGATCTCGTTTCTTTCGATGACGGCAGCGCCGCGCATTGAAACGAACCTTTTGCATTCTGTCGTGATCTTGCATTTGCGTTGCGGGGCTGGTTGTTGAGCGGTGATGTGCAGCCGGGCGCGCCATAAATTCTTAAAGTAATGAGGCACACGTGTCCGGCTCAGACGATGCCATTGAATTCTGGTTCGACTTTGGATCTGGCTACGCCTATCTGGCGCATCTGGAAATCGAGAGGATTGAACGTCAAACAGGCATGACGGTTATTTGGCGTCCCTATATGCTGGGGACGGCCTATAAGGTGACGGGTGCGCAGGGGCTTTCTTCCACGCCGATGAAAGGGGACTATGCGCGGCGCGACTGGCAGCGTCTGGCGGCAATGAAGGGCGTGCGGTTTGCGCCGCCGCCCAACCATCCCATTACCGCGCTTGCCCCAAGCCGGATTTTCTATGCTTTGGAGGAAAAGCGCCCTGCGGTTGCAAACAGGTTTGCCGCTGCGTGTTTCCAGCGCTATTACCGCGACGGTCAGGATATCACGCAGGAGAATGTGCTGCTTTGCTGCCTGGGTGACGCGGGTGGCCCGGCCGATGCAATCGAGTTCATGCGGGATGATCGGATCAAGGCGCTGCTGAAAGCCAAAAGCGAAGAGGCGCTTGGAAAAGGTATTTTCGGCTCCCCGTTCTTCATTTGGCGTGATGAGCCGTTCTGGGGCGCTGATCGTATA
>JBKEAX010000178.1:0-2241 GCA_047972825.1 Hyphomicrobiaceae bacterium
TATGAAGGCGGCCGCGTGAATGCGATGCCGGGTTCATCTATTCCACTCGCAACGCTCGGCACATTCATCCTGTGGCTTGGCTGGTTTGGCTTCAACGGTGGTTCGCAGCTTGCAATCGGCACCATCTCTGATGCGTCATCGGTATCCCGCATCTTCGTCAACACGAACATGGCGGCATGCGGTGGCGTCATCGCAGCCCTGATCCTGACACAGCTCGTCTACGGCAAGGTTGACGTGACCATGGTCATGAACGGCGCCCTCGCTGGACTGGTTTCGATCACGGCTGAGCCGTTGGCTCCAACATTGCCCATCGCGCTGGCGATTGGTGCAGTCGGTGGTGCGATCGTCGTTTTCGCAGTTCCGCTTCTTGACAAATTGCGCATCGATGACGTCGTCGGCGCCATTCCGGTTCATCTCATGGCCGGTATCTGGGGTACGATGATTGTGCCGCTCACCAACTCGGATGCCAACTTCATGGCTCAGGCGATCGGTGTCGGCTCTGTCGCCGCATTCGTGATCGTGGCCAGTGTGATCGTGTGGGGCATTCTGCGCGTAACGGTTGGCTTGCGGCCGTCACTCGAAGACGAGATCGCTGGTCTCGATAAAGCCGAGATCGGTCTTGAAGCCTATCCAGAGTTCGGTTCAGGCAGCCAGCGCGTCGGGCTCTAAGCCCGGCACAACAAACAGAGTTCGGTTGCGGTTCAGGAAAAAGCAATCGTGCTCTGGCCAGCGGATCTCCCGCCGCATGGCCACGCGCTTCCCCGGGGGGTGCGGCAAGAGAGCCTGGAACTCATGTTCCAGGCTCTTTTGTTCCGCGCTGGAGAACGAACGTGTTTCAGTAATCAAACTACAGATATCTTGGAATTGAAATAGATACTGCAATGTCAAAAAAATAGAGCACAATTACGAGCTTCATAGCTGTAATCATGCTCTAGTTGCTCGGCTTGGCGGGCGTATCGGTTAGAACAGCGTGGAAGGTCCATAACCTGGTGGAAGCGCTTTGACGACCGCCTTGCCAACCTCAATTGTAACGCCCTGATCAAATATCAGATCGTAGTAGGCGTCTCGTCACTCCAGCAGCAGGGCGTTTAACCACATCGGCGTCTTGCGGCCTTTGAACTTCACGAAACGCAAATCGCCAGATACTTTCAAGATACGGCCCTGAGCAAATTTTGAATGTGGAGATATGGAAAGAAAATTACGTTTTATTTTGACTTCTCTACCGACGTCAGTGTGATGGAGTTCGCAAATATTCAAATTCAGTTCCTTCCTCGATGGGTGGTTTCCTCCAGAACGCCAGCTCTTTTTTTGGCTGGTCATTTTTGTGAAAAGCTTGGTTGTTCCAAGCATGTTAGTTAATAATAAGCGTCTTCTTGCTGCGTGAAGGCGTGCTCATTCCCTCAGCCAACCGGCAGCGTCCTGCATACGGTGCGCGGCGACCGCGTTGCGCATCAAGATGGCAACGGTAACCGGCCCCACGCCGCCTGGCACGGGCGTTACCCAGCTGGCAACGTCAAGCAAACCTTCTGTATCGGCATCTCCAACAATCGTTGGGCCGTCAGGGCCGGAGACTTGGTTGATCCCGATATCGATGACGGCAGCGCCAGGCTTGACCATGTCGGCAGTCAGAAACTTTGGTATGCCGACAGCTACGAGCACGGCATCAGCGCGCCGTGAATGCACCGCAACGGAGCGCGTGAGATGATGGCAGACCGTCACGGTGGCACCTGCCGACATCAGCAAGAATGCTGCTGGTTTGCCGACGATCTCCGAATGGCCGATCATCACCACTTCCAGGCCGTGCAGCTTTAGTCCGGTCTCATTGATGAGTTCGACAGAGGCGGCGGCGGTGCATGGCGCCAGGGCGAGGTCGTTGTAAACGATATTGCCGATCGACGCGGGGTTCATGCCCTCAATGTCTTTCAACGGATGTATGGCTGATTGCAGCGAACGAACGTTGATTTGTTTAGGCACCGGCCGTTGCAGGATGATTCCCAGCACGTCAGGTGCATCGTTCAATTCGGAAATGCGCCGCTTGCACTCGTTCTGTGAAATATCAGCTGGCCATAACAACTCTTCAAACGGTAGTCCTGCTAATTTTGCGGCCCGGGCCTGATTTCGAATATAGACTGCAACAGGCTCGCTCTCCCCAATGGCTATGGAAACGATCCTGCCGATCTGTTTTCCCGCACGCTGCCTCTCGTCAACGAATTCCGCCACCTCACCAAGAATCCGTTCGCG
>JBKEAX010000242.1:0-10079 GCA_047972825.1 Hyphomicrobiaceae bacterium
TCAGGCATTCGCAGGTTGGAGAAGATTGATCTTTGGGAAATTTCCATTGTGACATTCCCAATGTTGCCGGATGCACGCGTGAGCGGTTTCAAGTATTCGCCGTTCGCCGGCGATGTGCCGACGGAACGAGAGTTTGAGCGCTGGCTCACGCGGGATGCTGGGCTGACACGTTCACAAGCCCGAGCGCTGATGCGCGAGGGATTAAAAGGTCTCCAATCTCTGCGGGATGCGAGTGGAGGGCCCGGTGCGCACGCCAATCTGGCAGATCGGATGCGTGCAGCTACGCACCGGCTCCAGAGGAGCGTTCGCTGACACAACCCCTATCAACCAATGCAAACAGGAGAGAAGGTCCATGACCGATACGACGGACCATGAAGTGAAGTCGGCTGGCGGCGATGTTGCCCAGGCTTTCGATGAGTTCATGCGCGCGTTCGAAGACTTCAAGGAGACCAACGACCAACGTCTTGAGGACCTCGAAAAGCGGGGCACTACCGATCCGCTGACCGAGCAGAAACTGGCGCGGATCGACCGGGCACTTGACGCGTTGGCCGTAAAATCGCAGCGCTCGCCGATCGGGGGGCGAGGAGAGGGGCCACGCGGAAGCGGTGCTTCGCTCCAACACAAGGCGGCATTCGAGAGTTATGTGCGTGGTGGCGAGAGCGGCGGTCTCAAAGCGCTTGAAGGAAAGGCTTTGTCTGCGGGATCTGAGCCTGATGGCGGATATCTGGTTCCCGACGAGACCGAAACGACAATCAACCGGGCGTTGCGCGATATTTCACCCATTCGTGCAATTGCAGGTGTCAGGCAGGTATCAGGTTCCGTCTACAAACGGCCGTTTGCGGTGTCGGGACTCGATACCGGATGGGTTGGTGAAACAGCGGCGCGCAATGAGACGACAACGCCGACACTTTCGGAGCTGGCATTCCCGACGATGGAACTTTACGCAATGCCAGCTGCAACCGCCAGCTTGCTGGACGACAGTGCTGTCAACATCGACGAGTGGTTGGCGGAGGAGGTGCGGATTGCCTTTGCAGAGCAGGAAGGCACGGCGTTTGTGAGCGGTGACGGCATCAACAAGCCACAGGGTTTCCTCAGCTATACTACGGTGGACAATGACATCTGGAGTTGGGGCAACATCGGCACGTTGTCAACTGGTGTTGCGAGTGCATTCCCGGCGAGTGATCCGGGTGATGTTCTAATTGATCTCGTTTATGCGGTGAAATCGGGATACCGGGCCAACGCACATTTTGTCATGAACCGTGCAAGCCAGGCACAAGTTCGCAAGCTCAAGGATGGCGATGGTACGTATCTGTGGCAACCATCGAGTGAGCCCGGCCAGGCAGCAACGCTGATGGGCTTCCCGATTGCGGAATCCGAAGACATGCCGGATATCGGTGCCGATAGTCTGTCGATTGCCTTCGGTGATTTTCGTCGTGGATACCTGATCGTCGACCGTGTCGGCATTCGTGTTCTTCGCGACCCCTACAGCGCCAAACCCTACGTGCTTTTCTATACGACCAAGCGTGTAGGTGGCGGGGTCCAGGACTTCGAAGCGATCAAACTGCTCAAGTTCGGTTTGTAAGGACTGGACAGTTGGTTCTCGAAACACATTTCGCAAGGGTGTGCCTGGAATGAGCATGCCTGATGCGTTTTGAAGACCCGCGCGGCTTTCCTCCCAGCCGTGCGGAAAAGCGAGGCTGTCTTATCCCCGGGGCGGCCTCGCACCTTATCATGTGTTTCCAAGGTCGGCGTAGTTCAGGAGGTGATGCACGATGGGGATATTCCAGTTGAGTGGAGCGGGTGCAGAGCCTCTGTCTGTTGACGAGGTAAAGGCGCATGTACGCATCGATGGTTCGTCTGAGGATGCACTGCTGCAAAGCCTCATTCTAACATCGCGGTTGCACATCGAGGCTGCACTTGGCCTTGCGCTTATTGCTCAGAGCTGGCGGCTTGTACTGGATCAGTGGCCTAAGGATGGTCCAGTCAAGCTACCGATTTCTCCGGTTCGTAGCGTTAGCGAAATGCGGGTGCTGGCAGCAAATGGCACGCCGACAGTGGTTGATGCCGGTTCATACGGACTCGACACAAGCCAGCGACCTGCACGCATCATGTTTTTTGGCACGTCGCGCCCAGAGCCTGAGCGACCGTTCGCGGGGATTGAAATCGATTTGATGGTGGGTTTTGGAGAAAAAGCAAATGATGTTCCAGAGCCTGTGCGCCAGGCGCTGTTGCTGTTGGTGGCGCATTGGTATGAGCATCGCGACCCGATTGAGATTGGTAAGCCGACGACAGCAGTGCCGCACGCGGTAAGCCGGTTGCTTCATCCCTACCGCGCGGTTCGATTGTGATGGATATCAGGGTTGGAGACATGCGCCATCGCCTTACGCTTGAGCAGGTGATGCGTGACGACGACGGCTGTGGTGGTGCTGAAGAAAGCTGGGTGGCGATTGGTGAAATGTGGGGGGCGGTGCGGCCTGTACGCGGCACGGAGAGAGAGGTCTGGGATCAATTGGCGGGTAATGTCAGTCACGAAATATGGATTCGATACCGAAGCGGGGTGAAGCCCGCCATGCGATTTCGGTCTGGTGGCCGGACGTTTGAGGTGCGTGCCGTGATTGATGTGGAAGAACGACGGCGGTTCTTGAAGTGTTTTGCCGAGGAGCGTGACCTTTGAAGGTGGCAGCTGAAATCACGGGAATTGGCTCTCGTTTGCGAGGCATAGCCAATAACAAAGGCGCAGTGATTGCACGAGAACAAGAGCGTGAACTTACATGGCGGAGACGCCTTGTGCAGGTTCTGCAGCCTGTGGCGATTGATCAAGTGGAGGGTCAAGCTGATCAGGAGCGGCAGTGATGTTTGAAACGCTGGACGAGTGATGTGGCGGGCATGCCAGTGCCCACGTCTTTATCTCTTGCACCTGATTATGTGCTCAGGTGAAGAGGCGCATGAATGGAGAATGTGTGATGGCCAGTGCGGGACTGGAGCTGCAAGCGGCGATTTATCAGAAGCTGCGTTCTGATGCCGTGCTTACAGCGCTGCTAGGTGGAGCGAAGGTTTTTGACGACGTGCCTCAGCAAACAACTTTTCCATACATCACGTTTGGTCAAAGCCTGATGCGCGACTGGTCAACGGGTTCGGAAGACGGCAATGAACATGTTGTGACACTGCATGTGTGGTCACGAGCGGCCGGCAAAAAGAAGGTGCACGAGATCATGTCAACAATTGAAGGCTTGTTGCATGACCGGCCGTTGTTGTTGTCCGGGTTCAGGCTCATCAATTTCAGGCACGAGTTTTCAGATGCGCGGCGTGACAACGACGGCGAGACCTATCACGGGACCGTGCGTTACCGGGCGGTGACGGAAGCCGAAGCGGTCTAGAAAATGAGGTTGGGATGCCCACTGGCTTACGGCAATGCAGGGCATCGTCAGGCCGGTGTGGCATTCCGGTGGGAATGACGAACAGAACTATTGTCTGAGCCGATATGGCTTGTGTCCGGTAACAAGGAGCCGAGAAATCATGGCAGCGCAGAAAGGCAAAGACCTTCTCTTGAAAGTCGATGGCGACGGAGTTGGCGTGTTTGTCACAGTTGCAGGTTTGCGGTCTCGGACATTGGCATTCAACGCAGAGACGGTCGATGTGACTCATGCAGAATCAGCAGGGCACTGGCGCGAGCTTCTTGAGGGGGCGGGTGTGAAGTCATCGCGCGTGACAGGGGCAGGGATTTTCAAGGATGCAACGTCTGACGAAACGGTGCGCAGCCTGTTCTTTAACGGCACGATCAGGCCGTGGCAGGTGATTGTTCCTGATTTCGGCGAGGTGACAGGTCCAATGCAGATTACATCCTTCGAACTTACCGGTCGACATGATGGCGAAGTAACGTTCGAAGTATCTCTCGATAGCGCGGGTGAGATGGTTTTTGTGCCTTTCTAGTGCATCTTTCGTTTTCATGAATACCGTTAGGTATTTTCAACGAAGTATCGTTGCGGGGGCGCCCGAGCTTCAACGCAACGCGAACTTCATTGAATCTGCGTGTTCGTTTTTCGAGGACCTGGTGGAGCACCTAGATGGCAAACCAACGGCGTGGCGAAATTGATGCGGTGCTTGATGGCCGCCGGTATAGGTTATGCCTAACGCTGGGAGCTTTGGCTGAACTTGAGAGTGCATTCGGCGACGAAGACATGCTGGCGCTTGCGCGGCGGTTCGAGGCAGGTCGGATTTCAGCGCGGGACGCATGCCGCATTATTGGAGCAGGATTACGGGGGGCAGGTGCGGATGTGCAAGACGAAGATGTTGCGCAGATGCAAGCCGAGGGTGGGGTTGGGGGTTTTGTCGACATTGTTGCGAGGCTTCTGGGAGCGACATTTGCCGGAGACGAACGCGCAGGTGTATCGCAGCGCGCTGAACGCCAGAATGTCGATGGAAGCGGACATAATGGTGATAGCGAAAAAGGCGCAGTGGCGGCCCCTTTCCCTGGAACGAGGTGATGGCGGCGGGGCTCGGTGCCCTGAGGCTTGAGCCACGCGCGTTCTGGTCGATGACGCCTCGTGAACTGGAGGCCGCTTTGGGTGGGCTTTTTGGGCCTGCCGAAACGTACATGCCGCCAGCACGTCAAGACCTTCAGACATTGATGGCGTGCTTTCCCGATGACATGCCTGCGGCTGACGATTGAAGGATAATGCGATGAACGGGCTCGATGATCCCAATGAAGAATGGGTGGTTACAGTATCTGCTGATACGCGTCCGTTGCAGCGCAGTCTGGCAGATGCTGAGTATCTTGGGCGACGGTTTGGTTCAGCACTTTCCACGGCGTTTGAAGGGATTGCTCTGAAGGGCAAGGGCCTGGGTGATGTGTTGAAGTCGCTGGCGTTAAGTCTTTCCAACATTGTGCTTAAGGCGGCATTGAAGCCGCTCGAACAAGGAATCGGAAATCTATTTTCTGGTTTGTTTGGTGGTGGCTTTGGCTTTGCTAATGGCTCAGCGTTTCAACAAGGAATGCCGGTTCCCTTTGCAAGCGGGGGTGTCATCCAATCACCTATCACGTTTCCTCTTGGCCGGGGGCGCATGGGGATTGCAGGGGAGCGTGGCGCCGAGGCGATCATGCCTTTGGCGCGCGGCAGCGATGGGCGACTTGGTGTGGTGGCCAACGGCGGAGGTGGTGGGGTCAACGTGACGTTGAATGTGAGCACGCCAGATGCTGAGAGTTTTCGACGATCAGAAGGACAGATGGCGGCGATGCTGGCTCGGGCGGTGTCGTACGGCCAGCGCAATCTGTGAACGAAAATGTTTGGGCGTTTTTTATCTTTGGCGAAATGATGTGTTTTGCGAGGTCAGGGCATGAGTTTTCATGAGGTGCGATTTCCAACGGAAATCGCGCGCCAGTCGCAAGGCGGGCCTGAGCGGCGCACCGATATTGTCGTGCTTGGGTCGGGGCATGAGGAACGAAATGCGCGATGGGCAGATTCCAGACGCAACTACAACGCCGGGTACGGTGTGAAGTCACTCGACGACCTTCACTCGGTGATCGGTTTTTTTGAAGAGCGCCGTGGCCGTCTGCATGGCTTTCGGTGGCGTGATCCTGGTGATTGGAAATCGTGCCCGCCGGAGATGACGCCAGCTTCTGCCGACCAGATTATTGGAACTGGAGATGGCGTTAGGCGGACGTTTCAGTTGATCAAGACTTATGGTGGCGCATATGCGCCTTGGCAGAGGGTTATTGCCAAACCTGTGGCGGGGACTGTGCTCGTTGCTGTCGATGAGGTGACACAGAACGAAGGGGCTGACTTCTCCGTGGATGAGGCAACGGGCCTCGTGACATTTACGATCGCGACAACGCCCGCGGTGGGTAGTGAGGTGCGAGCGGGATACAAGTTCGATGTGCCTGTCAGGTTCGATACAGACCGGCTTGAGATCAATTTCCAGGGTTTTCGGCACGGCGCCATTCCCAACATACCAATTGTGGAAATCCGAATATGAAAACTCTTCATGAAGGTCTTCGAGCGCATATCGCGAGTGGTGTGACAACGTTATGCTGGTGCTGGCGCTTGACACGCAAAGATGAACAGGTTTTCGGCTTCACGGACCACGACCGTGACATCACTTTTGACAGTACAGTTTTTGAAGCGGCAGCAGGCTTCAGTGCGAGTGAAATAACCGATGCCGTCGGGCTGGCTGTTGACAATCTTGAAGTGAACAGTGCGCTCTCATCTGACAGACTCGATGAAGCCGATCTCGCTGCGGGACTCTATGATGATGCGCGGGTCGAGATTTTTCGTGTCAACTGGCAGGACCCTTCGCAGCGCGTGATTATGCGAACGGGAAGCCTGGGTGAAGTGCGCCGTGCTGGTCTATCGTTTGCAGCAGAGGTGCGTGGACTTGCCCATTACCTGCAACAGCCAAAGGGCCGCCTCTTCCAGTTTTCTTGCGATGCCGACCTTGGTGATACGCGCTGTGGCATTGATGCGAGCCAGCCAGCCTATCGGGCCTCAGGGACTGTTCAAGCTGTGACGGATGCACGTTTGTTTACTGTGAGTGGACTTGAAGCCTATGAAAACGCCTGGTTCTCGCGTGGTGGCATTGCGTTCACATCGGGGGCTGCATCGGGTCAGGTGGTTGAGATCAAGCGGCATACCAAGCTTGGCAGTGTCATTGAATTGGAACTCTGGCAGGGGGCTCGCGAGCCTTTGATCGAAGGGCAGGGATTTATTGTCACGACTGGATGCGACAAGCATTTAACCACGTGCCGTGACAAGTTTTCTAACGCAGTGAATTACCGTGGATTTCCGAATATGCCTGGCAACGATTTCGTAGCGGGCTACCTGGGTTCAGGCTCTTGATTGGTTTGTGCGAGATGAACTCCACATTGGGATCTGTAGACAATTTCTACCGCCATGAGGTGGTCGGCATAGCGCGGTCGTGGTGCGGCACGCCTTATCATCATCAAGCATCCCGACAGGGAGTGGGCGTAGATTGCCTTGGATTGGTGCGCGGTGTCTATCGTACACTTTATGGATTGGAAGCCGAGCAGTTTCCGCCTTATTCCGCCGATTGGGGAGAAGCAACGGGCGAAGAAACCCTGCTTGGTGCGGCGCATCGTAATCTCGTTGCAAAAGGCATCGGTGTTCGTAAGCCGGGAGACATTCTTGTTTTTCGCATGCGTCGCTGTGCGGTGGCAAAGCATGCAGCAATCATGACGTCGGAAGATGCGATGGTGCACGCGATCGAGCGGATTGGTGTTGTCGAAGTTCCGATCAGACGTTGGTGGATCCGTCGTCTTGCAGGTGTGTTTTCTTTTCCAGGGATTAATGACTGATGGCGACATTGGCTTTGGCGGCGGTGGGTGCGGCTGTTGGTGGCACTCTCCTGCCGACAGGTGTTTCCCTGCTTGGTGCCACGCTTAGTGGCGCGGCACTGGGTGCACAGGTGGGAGCACTGGCAGGATCCTACGTTGACCAGGCATTGTTCGGTTCAATGGGGAGTGGGCGAAGGGTTGAGGGCCCAAGGCTCAAGGAACTGCATGTTACATCATCAACTGAAGGTGCGCCGATACCGCGACTCTATGGCCGTGCCCGTGTTGGTGGCCAAGTCATCTGGGCAGACGAAATCGAGGAAGTCTCGACGACGAAAGCCGCAGGTGGATCTGGCAAAGGACTAGGCGGGGGTGTATCCGCGAAAGCGACTACGTACAGCTATTTTGCAAGTTTTGCTGTCGCGGTTTGCGAGGGAGAAATTAGTCGTATTGGCAGGGTTTGGGCTGACGGGAAGGAAGTCGACCTTTCACGGTTCAATCACCGCATCTATGTGGGCAGCGAGACGCAACTGCCTGATGACCTTATCGCTGCGCGACTGGGTGCAGATAACGCGCCGGCTTTTCGCGGGGTCTCCTACATATTATTTGAACGCATGGCACTAGCTGATTTTGGAAATCGACTGCCACAGCTTTCGTTCGAAGTTTTTCGGGATGTTGATGATTTTGCCGATGATGTACGCGGTGTTGTTGTCATCCCTGGCTCCGGGGAGTTCGTGTATGCTCCAGCCACCGTTACACGAGGGTTGGGTGGTGGTTCATCGATTGCTGAAAATGTCCACACCCTACAAGGCGGAACCGATTGGGCCGTCTCGATCGACCAGCTTGAGGCAGCGCTACCCTCAGCAAGAAACGTGTCACTTATAACGAGCTGGTTTGGGTCGGACCTGAGAGCGGGGGTCTGCCAGGTGCAGCCGGGTGTAGACACCGCAACAAAGTACACCAGCCCGTTGAGTTGGTCGGTCGCGGGCATGGCACGCAGTGACGCGTATCTTGTCAGCGAGCGTGAAGGGCGCGCGGCCTACGGTGGCACGCCGTCCGACCAGACCGTTGCCGGTGCAATTCAAGACCTGAAAGCGCGGGGGTTTCAGGTGACGCTCACGCCGTTCATCCTGATGGATATTCCCAACGGGAACGTGCTCTCCAATCCCTACGATAATTCCGCGTCTCAGCCGTCGTATCCTTGGCGTGGCAGGATAACTTGTGACCCAGCTCCTGGGAGGCCCGGTTCACCTGACAAGACGGCGGCGGCCACGTTTCAGGTCGCTAATTTCGTCGGTACTGCAACGCCAGCGCATTTTTCCATTGTCGGGGAGAATGTCGTTTACAGCGGGCCTGCGGAATGGAGCTTTCGGCGCATGGTGCTTCACTATGCACATTTGGCAAAGGCGGCTGGGGGGGTCGATGCGTTTGTCATTGGAACGGAGCTGCGTGGCCTTTCGGGGGTGCGCAGTGATGCTGCAACATTTCCATTTGTTGATGCGCTGGTGTCTTTGGCTTCTGATGTAAAAAACGTATTGGGGCCTGGTACAAAGATCACGTATGCCGCCGACTGGTCTGAGTATTTTGGTTACCAGCCTTCTGACGGTTCGTCTGACGTATATTTTCATCTTGATAAATTGTGGTCGTCACCTGCCATAGATGCAATTGGCATTGACCTCTACTGGCCTTTGTCGGATTGGCGCGATGGGCGCGGTCATGCGGACTATCTGGCTGGAACGCGTTCGATCTACGATCTGGGATATCTTAGTGGCAATGTCACCGGTGGCGAGGGTTTCGACTTCTATTATGCCGCTCAGGCCGACCGCGATGCGCAGGTCAGGACGCCAATTACAGACGGGCTGGGTAAGCCCTGGGTGTTCCGTTTCAAGGACCTGAAGACGTGGTGGAGTGAGCAGCATTTTAACCGCCCAGGCGGGATTGAGGCTGCTTTGCCGACAGATTGGATTCCTGGTTCAAAACCGGTTTGGTTGATGGAGGTAGGTTGTCCGGCAGTCGATAAAGGTTCCAACCAGCCTAACGTATTTGTGGATCCCAAGAGTTCGGAGACAGCACTTCCTTATTATTCGCGCGGACTCCGTGATGACTATATGCAACGTATGTATGTCAAGGCGCTGATCCGTGCATTCGATCCTTCCTCAGAGGTATACAACGATGATGCCAATCCGGTTTCGGCCGTATATGGCGAACGCATGGTTTCGCTTGATCATATCCACGTCTATGCGTGGGATGCACGGCCATATCCTGCATTTCCAAACAATCTTGAGGTTTGGGGGGATGGAGAGAACTGGTCGTTCGGCCACTGGCTGAATGGGCGTGTAACGAGTGTGCCTTTGGATGCAATGCTGCGGCAATTGCTGCTCGATTATGGGTTTGTTGATTTCGATGTATCCGAACTCGCAGGGACAGTTCCAGGCTATATTTTGGATCATGTCATGTCAGCGCGTGACGCTCTGCAGTCGCTGAGCCTGGCGTTCTTCATCGATACCTTGGAAAGTGGTGGACGAGTTCGTTTCCGGCACCGTGGTCGTGATGTTCCCGTGGCGATGTTGTCAAGCGATGATCTTGTCGAGGAGCGATCTGACCACCCCCTGGTGACGTTCACGCGCGGACAGGAAACGGAAATGCCAGCCGCAGCCAAGGTGACGTATATAAAAAGTTCACCGGACTATCGGTTGGCAGTTGCGGAATCGCGCAGACTGACTGGTGCAAGTGGACGGGTCTCCCAGGCAGAACTGCCGATTGTACTCGATGATGTTCAGGCCAACGGTGTGGC
>JBKEAX010000287.1:0-4551 GCA_047972825.1 Hyphomicrobiaceae bacterium
GCCCGGCACGAGTGCGGCAGCGAAAAGCGTGCCCACAGATTCACCCATGATGTCAGCGAGCAGTATCAGCACCAGGCTCGGCGGTATGATTTGGCCTAAAGTTCCCGAAGCGCATATCACGCCACAAGCGACACCGTGGTCGTAGCCACGCGCGATGATCGGACGTAACGCGATCAGCCCGGCCGTTACGACCGTTGCCCCGACAATGCCGGACGAAGCGCCCATCAGCACGCCGACGAGGACAATCGCCAGAGCCATGCCGCCGCGCAGGCCGCCCATTGCAAAACCGATTGTGTCGAGCAGATCTTCCGCGAGCTTTGACTTTTCGAGCATCACGCCCATGAAAATGAATAACGGCAGCGCAAGCAGCGTATAGTTGGTCACCACGCCGTAGACGCGCGCGGGCACGAGATTAAATAGTCCCGCGCCAAAACCGAGATAGCCGAAAACGAAGCCCGTCACGGCAAGGCTTATGGCAACGGGTATGCCAGTGACGATGAGGCCAAAAAAGCCAACAATCATCAGTACGGCCAGTGTTTCATTTGCCATTCAAATTTTCCGATGGTTTTCCGATGGGCTGGGCGTGCGCGAAAAGCCCGAGCTTCATGATTGCCTTGGCCAGCTCCACGACACCCTGCGCAGCAAGAAGTGCGAACCCGATAGGCAGGCAAGATTTCAAGATGAAGCGGTATGGTAGACCGCCAGGGTCAGGAGACCCTTCTTGCATCATGTAACTCTGTCCCACGTAACCAAAGGACAGCTTCATCATTATGATCGCGATGATGATCATCAACACAGCGGCAATGGTATCAACAAGTGCCTTTGTCCAAGGTGAAAAGTTGGCGTAGAGCATGTCGACACGCACTTGCTCTCCCCGATTGATGCCATAGGAAATGCCCACAAGCGCCAGTACGCCCATCACGTGCCATTCCAGCTCTTGCAGACCAACACTGCCGACGCTCAAAAGGTATCTCGCAAGTACGTTGGCTGCCACCAGCATGACGAGGGCGAGCGCGAGCCATGCAATGAGGTTTCCAATCGTTGCGACAAGCCTGTCTATGCGCTCGACGATCCTTGCATGTATGCCCCTGCTCACGCCCACCCCCATAATCAACCAAGAAACTCGTGATAAGGCTTCTCGCTGATCGCTGCCCAGGAGCGATGCTTGTCACGGAATGCCATGAAGGCCTCGTGTACTTTCTTTGTGCGCGGGTCCTTGGCTGCCTCTGCTTCCAGCACTTCGAAAGTAAGCTCTTTGAGCTTGGTTACGATTTCCGCGGGCAAGACGTCGGTATTTACGCCATGGTTCTTGACCAGGTCCTCCAGCGCATCGGCATTGTTGGCTTCTGACCAGCAGTGGCTTTCAAGATTGCATGCCATGGCCGCGACCTTGACAATCTCCTGCAGGTCCTTTGGCAGCTTTTCCCAGGCGTGGAGCGATATCAGGAGCTCGGTGGCATTGGATGGTTCGTGCCAGCCCGTTGTGTAGTAGTACTTGGCAGCATTTTGCAAACCGAGCCGGCGATCCTGGAAGGGACCAACAAACTCCGCTGCGTCGATGACGCCGCGCTCAAGTGCGGGGAAGATCTCGCCACCCGGCAACAGCTTCACGTCGACGCCAAGCTGTTTGTAGACCTTGCCGGCAAGGCCCGGTATGCGCATCTTCAAGCCGTTAAGATCCGCAACCGACTTGATCTGGTTGCGGAACCAGCCGGTCATTTGCAGGCCGGTGTTACCCATCGGGAATGCGATAAGTCCGAGTGGTTTGTAAAGCTCCTGCCACAGTTCAAGCCCGCCACCGCTGTAGAGCCAGGCATTCATGCCCTGAAAGTTCAATCCGAACGGAACCGTCGTGAAATACTGAGCTGCGAAGATCTTTCCAGCCCAGAAATATGCGTTGGCCGCGTTCATTTCGACAGTGCCAGCCTGGACCGCATCAAAACCTTCCAGCGCCGGAATGAGTTCGCCAGCAGCAAAGTGTTGTATCTTTAGGCGCCCGCCAGACATCACTTCCACCTTCTTGCAGAAGTCAGTCGGGCTGCCTGGACCCGCGACATAGAATGGCGCGTTGGGTGGATATGCGTTTGTCATCTTGAAGGAGAATGTTTCCTGCGCGCGCGCTACGGCTGGCGCGGCAAGCACTGCACCTGTACTCGCCACGGTGGTGCTTGCGGTCTTGAGGAAATCACGTCTCTTCATCTGGTCTTCCTTTTCAACGAAGGCTGCACTTGGTCCCGCCTTTCGCAATTGGCATGCCAGAACGCTTCACCTTGTGAACAGTAGATTTTTTTATGGCGCCGCGGTTTCTGTCTGCACAGATGTTGTTCGTTGGGTTGCGTAAAGTGCCTATTAAACAGACAACGGCACTCATTCTCTTGTAGTTGTGGTGTGAGTTCAAGGCGCAGTGCAGCATCGCAGCGATTGCGATGCGCGCACTCATAGCGTGCTGCATCCAATAGGATTCAACACGAAGGCTGCGACCGCCGCCCCGGCATTTCGATTGCAAAATGGATCACAAAACAATTTGAGGTAATGCTAGCGGCCGCTGCCGGGATAGCCGTCATCTATTTTCATATGAGCGGCATATGCGGCGGCAACGTCTGGCTAGAGCATGTTCGCGATTCCGTGAAGAGTGAACGTGATCCAAATGGTTCCTGTGGCTGAGCGATCAATCTGAACGGTCAATGCGAGTGGACCTGCCACGCGGCCTCGTTCCCATGAAAGGCGGGCGGATCCTAGCTCAAACTCATCAACCTTAACGCCATCTCGGGTAACCAAACTCACCACGAAATAATTGCGCTTAACGCAGTTTTTTCCATAATTCTACAATGACCAGCATAAGCCTCAAGCAAACCCTCGACCGCCTCGGTCTCAAACAGTCGGAGTTCGCGCGGCTGATCGGCATGAGCACGCGCTCCGTCAGCCTCTGGGCGACAGGCGAAAGCTCGCTGCCCGGTCCTGTCGCCGCTTATTTGCGGGTGCTGGAACTTTTGCCGGCCGAAGCGCGTGCGGAGGAAATCAGGCGCGTCCAGGGGAGATCGAAAATGATTGATGAAGGCCTCTACAACATTGAATATCGCGCAAAGGCGCCGCACTGTGACGACGACGAACTTGGCAGCGCGCTGGCGGTATTGCGCAATGGCAAGATCCTGGGGTCAGATCGCTGGGGTGCCGTGTTCCAAGGCTCGTATGAATACGATCAGGTGGCCAGGAAGAATGCGGTGCATTTACGTTTGCACGTACCGCCTGAAGGTGAACTGGTCACTGGCTTTGAAGCCGGACCCGAAGGCGCAATTGTCGAAGTGGTCGGCCAGTTTGAACGCGCCGCACCCGTTTCACGCGCAATGGCCAATATTGCCGGCCAACCTCTCGAAGTTACCATGACGTACCTTGGAGCATTACCGAATTGAGCCACTGCCGGCTTGGTTGTAGGGATGTCCAACCATCAAAGGGACAAGCGGCGGCTGGTATGAGCAGCGGAACAAAGCGGCGCATTCTTCTAGGCGAGATCACCGGCGTGCACGGCGTGCGCGGCGATATCGTCGTGCGCTCCTATACCGAGGAGCCCGATGCAATTGGCGGCTACGGCCCGTTAACAGACGCCAGCGGCGCACAGGCGCTGTCACTTAAAGTTCTTCGCGTCACGCCAAAGGGCGCTGTCATTGCCAGAGTAAAAGGCGTGACAGATCGCAGTGAGGCAGAAGCCTTGAAAGGCCGGAAGCTCTATGTACCGCGCGACGCCATGCCCGAGCCCGGCGACGAAGATGAGTTCTATGTCGAGGATTTGGTTGGCCTCCTCGCTGTCGGCATTGAAGGCAACTCTCTTGGCCAGGTCATTGCCGTCGAAAATTTTGGCGCTGGAGATTTGTTGGAGGTTCGCCTCACTGGAATTCGCAAAACCGAACTTGTTCCCTTCACGAGGGCTTGCGTCCCAGATGTCGATCTGTCCGCGAAACGCGTCACCCTTGTTATGCCCCAAACGGTTGAAGGCGAGCCGCCTGATAAATCCGACAATGAGCCAGACGTTTGAGTCTTGAAACCGCGTCCGTGCCATCGCTCGTTCGCGCGCTGAGACGAGAATCTGAAAATTAAAAGTACACTCCGCTCGCACATGTGCTGCACACCATGAGCAGCATTGCCATGACATTCGCGCCGCAGCGCCTCGTGGCAACTGATTGATCTTTGAGTTCAATTTTCAAAGTAGCGTCTTGACAAGGCATGCGGGGCAGATCCCGTAACAAGCAGCAAATCACAGCCTCGCAGCGTGAAGGCCGCAGCATTTTCAATGGCCTTTCAGTGCGCACTCACAGCGCATCCTAACGCCTGCCACCCGCAGAGTGCCGAGCATCTGTGTCCATCACAACACACCACCCGGAAAGTCAGCCCAAATACAAACTTTATAGTTGCGAAATGTGATTTTAACACAACCCAAAGTAGTGCATTGTGCCGAGCATACTCAGAGGCCCTCTGATTTTGTTGCGTTGCGTACGGGAGGCCGCAATCACTTTACTGGAGGGGGGGCATGGCTCACCTGGTGCAAAACGACGGCGC
>JBKEAX010000355.1:0-1717 GCA_047972825.1 Hyphomicrobiaceae bacterium
GCATCTGGTGCGGTGACGCGGCATATAGCGGGTGGGCTGGCGGCGGGCGCATCCCTCGCCAACCGGGTCAGGTCGGGAACGAAGCAGCCCTAACGATTAGGACGCGGGTCGTCCGCCAGCCTTTATTCACTTTCCCCATAATCGCATTTTCGAACATATGCGGGTTTCAGGCCGTTCTGCCCCCTGGCGCTATATGCACCGGGCGTCAACCAGCCCCATGACGTCGTGGATTGCCAGCCGCGGCGCCACTTCCTTGTCGACTCTGCCGCCCAGGCATCGTAACTGGCATTATGGCCTCGAAAGATACCATGAAGAATGGCGGTGAAAGCAATGGTGGTGGTGATAAGCCGGACGCGGCCAAGCCATATGTTGTGCTCGCGCGCAAATATCGGCCGGCCTCATTCGAGGATCTGATCGGCCAGTCCGCCATGGTCACGACGCTGAAGAATGCCTTCGCCTCGGGCCGCATTGCACAAGGTTATATGCTGACAGGCGTCCGGGGCGTTGGCAAGACAACGACGGCGCGCATCCTCGCACGCGGCCTCAATTTTGAGCCTGACGGGCCAACCACCGAAATGCCGTCGCTCGGCCCTCACTGCGCGCAAATCATGGAGAGCCGGCATCCCGACGTCATCGAGATGGACGCTGCTTCCAATACCGGCGTCGACAACATCCGCGAGATCATCGAGAGTGCGCGCTACAAGCCGATGGTGGCGCGCTACAAGGTATTCATCATCGACGAGGTCCACATGCTGTCGAAGGGGGCCTTCAATGCGCTCCTGAAGACACTGGAAGAACCGCCCGAGCATGTGAAGTTCATCTTTGCGACGACGGAAATTCGCAAAGTTCCGGTGACGGTTCTGTCACGATGCCAGCGTTTCGACTTGCGCCGTGTTGATGTGCCCGAACTGATGGCGCACTTTAAAGGCATTGTTGGCAAGGAGGATGCGACGGCAGACGATGACGCGCTGGCGCTCATCGCGCGGGCGGCTGGTGGCTCCGTGCGCGACGGACTCTCGATCCTTGATCAGGCGATCGCCATGGGACAGGGCAACGTCACCGAGGTTGCGGTGCGCGACATGCTCGGCCTTGCTGACCGCGGCAGGCTGTTCGATCTGTTGGAACTCGTATTCTCAGGCAAGGCTGGTCCGGCGCTTGAGAGTTTTGCCGCGCTGATGCGCGATGGCGCTGACGCCGGCCAGCTCATGGCCGATCTCGCTGAAGCCGTGCACCTCGCCACGCGGATCAAGGCCATAGGTGGCGAAGCGGCAATGGAGGGACTGTCAGCAGAGGAACGCCGAAGGGCCAGCCATCTTGCAAAAAACCTCTCGGTGCCACTGCTTTCACGGGCCTGGCAAATGCTGCTCAAGGGCATTGAGGAGGTCTCACGCGCGCCACATCCCGCAGCGGCGGCCGAAATGGTTCTGATTCGCATTTGCTACACCGCTGACCTGCCCTCGCCAGACGAGATTATCCGTACGCTTGGCGGTGCAAATCTACCGGCTCCGCGTGGAGCTTCAGCACGCGCAAATGCACCTGAAGCGTCACAATCCGCTGAAACGCAGGCAGACGCGAGCGCTCAAAATACACCAAGGGGCGCACGGCCCCGCGCGCATCAAGCTGCACAATCAGCTCAGCGCACCACCGAGCCCGATGAATTTGACAGCGACGATGACTTCGCCGGCCGCTTCGACGAGGGAGGATGGACAGGCGAAGA
>JBKEAX010000446.1:0-5305 GCA_047972825.1 Hyphomicrobiaceae bacterium
CGGCGCAGCGGCGTTCATGTGGCTGTGGTGAATTGACGTCATAAGAAGCTCAAGATGCTCGACACTGATAAAACGCTCAACGCCGTAATGAGCTGGAAAGGCTACCGCCGGCTGGTCTTCGTGCTCGCTTTGGTCACGTCCTATTTCGTCTATAACGATGTGCAGAATTCTGGTTGGCACGTCGCCTGCTGGGATTGGATGTTCTATAGTGGTACGGCGACGTTCATAGCCACAGTCGCACTCGCAGTCAGCGCGTCTGACAAGCTCGGCGTCGCTATCAACCAGCTCAGGACCAACAACACGCTTATTCTTTCAGAGGCGCAGTACAGTGATGTTCTTGCGCAGATGGCCGCCGTGGGCCAGCGCTGGCGATGGTACTCGGGTTTCGGCGTGTTCTTCCTGGTCCTGTTCAGCTGGCTCTTCGCCTTCTGGAAGGCGATAGACGGCAGGCCGGGAGGCTGGGATGGCTTCATGGTCCAGCTCCAAAACGCACCGACACGCGCGGTGATCACCTACCTGCTGACAATAGCGCTGATTTTTCTTGTGATGGCCTTGTGCGGTTTTTTCGCCGGAACGTTTTTTGGAGCCACCGCAGCGCACGGTGCGTTTGCCGGCATTCTTGCGGCCGATGAGAGTGTAGAACTTCGTATCAGACCCGATCATTTTGATGGTGCGGTGGGGCTCAAGCCGATCGGCGACCTCTATCTGTTCCAGGCATTACTGACAGGGATACCGCTCGCCTGGTTTGCAGGCTGGTGGCTATTGATCCCGCATTATCCAAAGCTGGTTTGCTCACATTCCAGCCTTAGCAGTTGGACCTGGCCTTTGGTGGCGATGTGGCTGGTGACACTCATCTTTACGTTTCGTGGGTTCATGAAGCCGATGCTGCAGCTACGCAGGCGTGTGCTCAAGGATCAAGCATTTTTCCGATCCGAAGAAATGCCGGTGATCAAGGAAAAAATCGAAACCTTGCAACAGCTAGCACTCGACAAGGATATGAGCGTGGCAAAGCGGGCCATGCTCAATGCCGAGATCGACCGCGAGGCCAATTACCTGTGGTCGATCGACAGGATGTCGGCCTGGCCCATGGATTCAACGACGCGCCGACGCTATTTCTCGGTCAATGCCTTGGTCGCGGTCGCCCCACCGGCAATCGAGATGCTCTCCAGGCTGGGAAACCAAGAGAGCGCAGAAGCTGGCCTTTGGGGCATTGTTCGCCGCGCAGCCAGCATGTTGCATTGAGGCTTTTCAACGACGACCGCTGCCGCTACTCGTCTCCATCGAAGAAATCACCGAGCGGGCCGAGGACGGAGCCTTCACCCGTGCCGCCCCCTGGTCCGGCATTGGCCAGCACGCGCCCGGCGAGCCGCGAGAACGGTAGCGACTGAAGCCAAACCTTTCCCGGTCCGCGCAAGTGGGCGAAGAACACACCCTCACCACCAAAGATCATCGACTTGATGTTGCCAGCGCGGACAACGTCAAACTCCACCGATGGAGTCATGGCAGCGACGCAGCCAGTGTCGACGTGCAGCTCCTCGCCCGGCGCCAGTTCCTTTTCGATGAGACAACCACCGACATGAATGAAGGCAAAGCCATCGCCTTCCAGCTTCTGCATGATGAAGCCTTCGCCACCGAACAATCCGGTCATGACACGCTTCTGGAAATGTATGCCGACGGAGACGCCTTTTGCGGCACACAAAAATGCGTCCTTCTGGCAGATAATCGAACCGCCCATATCCGCCAGGTGAAACGGCAGGATGGTGCCGGGATAAGGCGCGGCGAAAGCAACGCGCGCCTTGCCTTGTCCCTGGTGAGTGAACACTGTCATGAATAGGCTCTCACCAGTCAGGAGCCGCTTGCCCGCTCCCATGATCGAGCCGAGCAGGCCCTTGGGCTGGGCGGCAGAGCCATCGCCAAAAATCGTGTCCATATGGATTTCTGGCGCCTTGAACATCATGCCGCCAGCTTCGGCAATGGCGCTTTCGCCAGGGTCAAGCTCGATTTCCACGAACTGCATTTCCTGGCCAAAAATTTCGAAGTCAATGTCATCGGCAACGCTGGCGCTGCGGGTGTGCTGCATGACCCGGGGAACATTCGGGACAGAACCGAATACCATTTCGAATCTCCTGAGATTTTTGGGCTTCTTAAGGGGGGGAATAGCCTGTTTTCAATCCTGAATTGCGATTGTGACGTGGCGATTAGGTGGCATGGAGGCAAGGGGGTGGCGCAAAATGCCCAGGCGATTCCGCAAGATTTGTTTTCGATTGCCGGGGTTTTCCTCCGGTTGAAGCAAATTGCAATCAAGAATGTACATAAAACTGTAAATTGGAGCGTTTAGGATCCCCGCGGTTGCAGATGCTGGCGTTATCGGATGGTTCACGCATGTCCGGTGGCCATTCCTGCACCGGCGGATTGCTTTCAGCCCTCTCAGGCAATCCGTATGTGACGAAGGACGGATCAGTGCTGGTTGGATCTTACCCCGCTGCCGATCTGCGCTGGTCCGTCCTATGCAACGGCCTTGAAGGCGCTCTCGCATCAGTGTCAGGCAAAAGTGATTTTCCCCAAGAAGCAGTCTTGTTTGCGCTTGCTTGTGCAGTGCGACGCACCTTATCGATAACAGAACGGGTTATGGAACAGGCCTAGCCGCTGGGTTCCTTTGTGTAGTGTATAGATATTTCCCGTAGCAAATCTATCGTGTGAGATACTGCATCACGCCTGAGATGGGACGCGGCGGTCCCAGTTCAGGTTTCCGGGCTCAGTGGGGTGCATCGGACGTGATCCTAGCTGGTACATTACTGGCCGTAATGGTCATTGCGATCGCCACCATGTGCGCGGTGCCGAAGCTCGCGCGCAGGAGCGTCCTTTATGATCTTGTGCCCGATCCACCTCTCGCTTTCGGCTACAAGATGTCTTGGATTGCAATTCTGACAACCGATACTGAGGCTGTACTCGATGCCCTTGGCGTGTCTGGTGAAACGGTATCAAACTGGAACAATGGCATTGGTACGATCTACGACCCCTGGCTTGGCCCAGACCGGCTGTTCGTGTCACCGCCTGTTGACGGTTGGACCTTCGTGATCGGTTTGGCATTGCCCCATCCTGTCGGGCCAGGACAGGCTGACAAGTGCACACCGTTGATGACGCGTCTTTCTCGGGTCTTTGTCGATGTCCAATACTATTTCAGCTATCCCGCGCTTGATTTCTTCGCCTGGGTCCGCTTCCGCGAAGGCCACTTGCTACGCGCGTTCGCAAACTCGGGGGGAGACGTGATCTGGTCGAAGGGGCAGATCTCGCGGGCTGAACAGGCGCTCGGACTGAAATTGTTTGAATTGCGTGGTGTCAAAGGCCGCACCGGCGATGTCGGAGGCGAAATCCTGCTGGCGCCGACCCAGGATCAGGTCATGCAGGTCGCACGTGCCTGGAGCCGGGATCCCACCACGCTAGGCGCTTGCGATGCAAAGCCTGCGCTTGGCTACATCGTGCCAGCACCTGTTGCATGGCGTGCCGAGCGGTTGACCAGGACGGCGGCATAATCAACCTGCGCGCGCAGTTCCCTAGATTTGTATTCGGTCACGCTGCATTGGTGTCGATGATCGCGGCCATCTGCTGGGCAATCAGCAAATTCAGCGACCCTTCGAACGGAACGGTAAAGCAGGTAAGGCCCCGCGGATCATTGCGCCATGTTTCCAGCTCCGCCGCGAATGCAGGTGCAAGCTGAGCCGCTCCTGGCGCATCGTGATCGGTGACCGTGGCGGCCAAGGCGGCTTCAGACATGGCGAGAAAGGGAATAACAACGCGGCGAATCGTGCCATCAGACTCGCGTTCGGGAGCATCGGTAACGCTCACGCAGATGATGCGACGATTGGCACTGAAGGAAGCAATGGCGCCGATCACGATGCGCGAAGTTTCAAAACCTTCAGGCGTACGATAGCGCCAGCATTGACCTGTTTTGAATGTTGCCGTGTCTGCCATACTGCCCCCAATAGCGCATCTGAAAAATGTCTGTGGCGATGCCCCACTTCAGCCTACTGGTGTTGAAGCATGTCGCGCAAAAGTGTGCAGCGGTTTTGCGATAACGACATGCGTAGAATCAAAGGCCTAAAGCGTAAGGAGCGAATCTCAAAATTCGCGACACGCTTTAGGAGCATGTTCAGTCGAAGTGTACGCGGTTCGGCGTGAAGAACATGCTCAAACTAAAAGAAAATAGATCGCGTTCGCGATTCCGTGAAAAGTGAACGCTATCTAGGTCTGCACACTAGATAGCGATTTGGTCGGGCCAAAGCAAATACCGCAATGCCAGCTGCGTGCACGAAAACGGTTGAGTGCAAAATAAGTATACGCAGGGGCGGTTAACCCTCGCTCTGCGGCACCGGTTCAAGTTTCAAGAATGCCTTGATTTCGTCGCGGCGCGCCATCGTATCGCGATAGCCAAGATCAATAAGCGCATTGCAAAAGCCCGGTGTGAAAAGCAGATAGCTCGGCAGTTGCCAGTCGTTCCGGCCCCAGAAACCGAAACGGCCGAGCAGCAGTTTGATGGTCCAAGGCATCTCGTGGGCATATTCGCGCGCAATTTCTCTCACATCGCGCGAGGGCTGAAGCGCCAGGACATCGACTTTACGTAACTTTGTCAAGGAACGGCGGTCCTCGGGAAGGAGCGACAAGGTACGATCAATCCGCCGTGCACGCTCGATGTCTGCATCCAGATTGTCCATGAACACCATGTCGAGTAGATAGCCGCCGAGTGCCGCAAGGCTGGGGTAGCGGCCCCGCCCCCCATCCTCGGGTGGATCATTTGAATCGCGCACGCCGATCACCAGAATACGATCGGCCCCGCAATGGATCGGTGGACTGAGTGGCGCGGTAAGACGCAAGGAGCCATCGCCGAAATATTCCTCGCCGATAGGCTGCGCTTCAAAGATCAAGGGCAGTGAGGTTGAGGCAAGCACGTGTTCGACGCCGAGCTTTACGTGTATGCCCTGGCGTCGCGCACGCTTCCACGTTTTCAATGTTTCGGAGCCTTGGAAAAAGGTGACGGCGCGGGCTTGATCATACGATGACGCGGTGACACCTATTGCTCTCAAGTGACCTGAGCTAATGCATTTG
This sequence comes from Hyphomicrobiaceae bacterium, assembly GCA_047972825.1. GTDB lineage: Bacteria > Pseudomonadota > Alphaproteobacteria > Rhizobiales > Hyphomicrobiaceae > JAEUMD01. Next base: position 5,104 of record JBKEAX010000446.1, read on the forward strand.
TCGATTGCGGCAAAATCGATGTTCTCCAGGATGAGTTTGCGAAGCGGGGTGCTGTCGAGCAACGATCGCGGATGCGCAAAACCGAGACTTCCAAAAGGCGTCATTGCCGCAAGCCACTTGGCACCCGTCGCTAGAACGCTCGCAAGGTCGGTGCGGAAAATCTGTTCAGGCTTGATCGCAGACCAGAAGGCGACGAGTTGGT
>JBKEAX010000447.1:0-2704 GCA_047972825.1 Hyphomicrobiaceae bacterium
ACCAACTCGTCGCCTTCTGGTCTGCGATCAAGCCTGAACAGATTTTCCGCACCGACCTTGCGAGCGTTCTAGCGACGGGTGCCAAGTGGCTTGCGGCAATGACGCCTTTTGGAAGTCTCGGCCTTGCGCATCCGCGATCGTTGCTGGACAGCACCCCGCTTCGCAAACTCATCCTGGAGAACATTGATTTTGCCGCAATCGACAAATGCATTAGCTCAGGTCACTTGAGAGCAATAGGTGTCACCGCGTCATCGTATGATCAGGCCCGCGCCGTCACCTTTTTCCAAGGCTCCGAGGCATTAAAGACGTGGAAGCGTGCGCGACGCCAGGGCGTACGTGTAAAGCTCGGCGTCGAACACGTGCTTGCCTCAACCTCACTACCCTTGATTTTTGAAGCGCAGCCCATCGGCGAGGAATATTTCGGCGATGGCTCCTTGCGTCTTACCGCGCCACTCAGCCCTCCGATCCATTGCGGGGCTGATCGAATTCTGGTGATCAGCGTGCGTGATTCAAATGATCCACCCGAGGATGGGGGACGGGGCCGCTACCCCAGCCTTGCGGCACTCGGCGGCTATCTGCTCGACATGGTGTTCATGGACAATCTGGATGCAGATATCGAGCGTGCACGGCGGATCGACCGTACCTTGTCGCTCCTTCCCGAGGACCGCCGTTCCTTGACGAAGTTGCGTAAAGTCGATGTCCTGGCGCTTCAGCCATCGCGCGATGTGAGGGAAATCGCGCGCGAATATGCCCACGAGATGCCTTGGACCATCAAACTGCTGCTCGGCCGTTTCGGTTTCTGGGGCCGGAACGACTGGCAATTGCCGAGCTATCTGCTTTTCACGCCGGGCTTTTGCAATGCGCTTATTGATCTTGGCTATCGCGATACGATGGCGCGCCGCGACGAAATCAAGGCATTCTTGGGACTTGAACCGGCGCCGCAGAGCGAGGGCTGACCGCCCCTCCGTACACTTATTTTGAACTTACCTGTTTTCGTGCGCGCGGCTCGCATTGCGGCATTTGCTTTGGCCCAACCAAATCGCTATCTAGTGTGCAGACCTAGATCGCGTTCACTTTTCACGGAATCGCGAACGCGATCTATTTTCTTTTAGTTTGAGCATGTTCTTCACGCCGAACCACGTACAGTTCGGCTGAACATGCTCCTAGGGTCCGGACCCTAGAAGGCCCATTCCGGATTTCAATTCAGACCGCCCTGCCGTTGCCCAGGCGATGCGCTGTGAACCGGTAGTTGCCAGAACCCCAAGCTTAAGCGTGCCATATGACCGATACCGCCTCCACGACCCTTTACGATAAGATCTTTGAAGACCACGTTGTCGAGCGCTCCGAAGACGGCACCTGCGTGCTCTATATCGACCGGCACCTGGTACACGAAGTGACAAGCCCGCAAGCGTTCGAGGGACTGCGGATGGCGGGGCGTAAAGTGCGCGCACCTGAAAAAACGCTCGCAGTTGTCGATCATAACGTGCCGACAACCGACCGCAGCCACGGTATTGATGACGACGACAGCCGCATCCAGGTTGAAACGCTTGCCAAGAATGCTGCCGACTTCGGCATCGAGTATTACAATGAGCTCGACAAGCGCCAAGGCATCGTGCACGTCGTTGGTCCAGAACAGGGCTTCACGCTGCCCGGCACCACGATCGTCTGCGGCGACAGCCATACTTCGACGCATGGTGCGTTCGGTGCGCTGGCGCACGGGATCGGCACGTCAGAAGTGGAGCATGTGCTTGCCACACAAACGCTGATCCAGAAAAAAGCAAAAAACATGCTTGTGCAGGTGGATGGCAAGACACCGCACGGCGTCGGCGCCAAGGACATCATCCTCGCCATAATTGGTGAAATCGGCACAGCCGGCGGCACCGGCCACGTCATCGAATATGCGGGTGAAGCGATCCGCGATCTCACCATGGAAGGCCGGATGACGGTCTGCAACATGACGATCGAGGGTGGTGCGCGGGCCGGCATGATTGCTCCGGACGAGAAGACCTTTGCTTTCATCGAGGGCAAGCCGAAGGCGCCGAAGGGTGCGGCTTGGGACATAGCCCGCAAATACTGGGAAACGCTGAAGACCGATGAGGGTGCGTACTTCGATAGCATCATCAAACTGGACGCAGCCAAGCTGCCGCCAACCGTTACGTGGGGCACTTCGCCTGAAGATGTCGTCGCCATCACTGGTGTTATTCCGGACCCTTTGAATGTAGAAAACGAGAATAAGCAGGCATCGGTAAAGCGAGCGCTCGACTACATGGGCCTGACATCGGGCACCAAAATCACCGACATTCCGCTGGACGTCGTGTGGATCGGTTCATGCACCAATGGGCGCATCGAGGACCTGCGCGCTGTAGCCAAGATCGTCGAGGGCAAGAAGATTTCCGACCGCCTCGCCTACGCCATGGTGGTGCCTGGATCAGGTCTCGTCAAAGAGCAGGCGGAAGCGGAAGGACTCGACAAGATCTTTCTTGCTGCTGGCTTTGAATGGCGCGAGCCCGGCTGTTCGATGTGCCTTGGCATGAACCCCGACCAGCTGAAGCCCGGCCAGCGCTGCGCTTCCACCTCCAACCGCAACTTCGAAGGCCGCCAGGGCTACAAGGGCCGCACGCATCTGGTGTCGCCCATCATGGCGGCGGCGGCGGCTCTGGAAGGCCACTTCGTGGATGTGAGAGAATATCCGGGGGCGTGAAGC
>JBKEAX010000501.1:0-16449 GCA_047972825.1 Hyphomicrobiaceae bacterium
GGTCGCCACTCTCTTGCGCTTCATAAGCGGCGCTGGACGCAAACCAAGCGTCGAACTCGTGATTGCGGCTGCAAACAAGGCGATAGCGGATCATAGGCTGCTTCCTCGACCAGGATCACTGTCTGCTTCGACGACTGTGAAGTTCCTGTCATGCGTCAGGGATGGTACGCGGGCGCGAACGTCGTTGACCACGGCTCTATCGATGTCGGCAATGATAAAGCCCGGTTCAGTTCCGGTCTCGGTAATGGTTTCACCCCATGGCGCCAAGACTATCGAGTGGCCGTAGGTCGCGCGCCCCATTTCGTGCAGGCCCGTTTGAGCCGCAGCGAGAACATAACACTGTGTTTCAATGGCGCGTGCACGCAACAGGGCGTGCCAGTGAGCCTCGCCTGTGGTTTTGGTGAAGGCTGCGGGGCCAGCAATGAAGTCAGCACCAGCCTTGGCAAGGGCGCGATGCAGATATGGAAAGCGTAGATCGTAGCAGATCGTCAGGCCGAGCCGACCCCACGGCAGATCGACCACCACGGCTGTAGCGCCGGGTTCATAATTGCGGCTTTCATGGTAGCTTTCGCCGTTCGCCAAGTCGACGTCGAACATGTGGATCTTGTCATAACGTGCAGCAATGTTTCCACGCGGATCAATGACAAATGTTCTGTTGGCGAGCTTGTCAGCAGATACCTTGATGGCCATTGAACCTATGTGTAGCCATATTCCAAGCTCTTCTGCGAGACGGCGAAAATGAGCGAGAGCCGCGTTGCCCTCTTCAGGCCCGATAGCAGCAAACAGCCGCTCACGATCAAGTTCCATGAGCGTTGTGACCTCGGGGGTCTGCACGTATTGGGCACCGGCGGATGCAGCCTGCCGGATGAGTGCTGTGGCGTCATCCACGTTCTTTTGAAGGTTACGGCCAGCACACATTTGCACTAGTCCGGCGCGAAATTTCGCATTGCCCGGCGTTGAAGTCATAACGTTTTGCCTTTCAGCGCATCTGAAATTATCGCTGTCATTTGTAAGAACAAGAATGCAGTCAGCATGGCGCGGATCTGAAAATCAGCCTGCGAGCAATGGATCAAGTTCGCCTTTACGGTCGAGCGCGATCAGGTCGTCGCAACCGCCAACGTGCCGCTCGCCGATCCAGATCTGTGGCACCGTGTTACGCCCGCCTGCCTTTTTTTGCATTTCAGCTCTGAGACCCGCCTTGGTGTTGACGTCGATTTCCTCGAAGGCTGCGCCCTTCCTATTCAGCAGATCCTTGGCCATGTGGCAGTAGGGGCAGAACATCGTCGTGTAGATGGTGACCTTTGCCATGGTTAATCCCGGTTCCCCGTTTGCAATCGTCTTGTCGTCTTGAAAAATAGTGATTTGCTGAGCAAAGGCCAAGCGAAACGGAGCGTTGCGGCCATGTTTTTCATTCCTGGCACGGGGCTTGGGTGATTAGTTTGCGAAGGGTATGGGCCTATAAGACATGTATGGGGTGGCTAGATGCTGGAAACATGGCCATTGGGCCGGGACGCCAGATGCTATGATCCAAGGGTTGCCGCTGTATCAGTGACAAGGCCGAGCGCGAGTACGTCAACGGCGGTGGCGCCGGCATCCAACAACGCTTTTGTCGCCGCAGATATTGTGGCTCCGGTGGTGATGACGTCGTCAACAAGCAGTATGCGCCGGCCCTCAACGGTGGCGCGGCTGTGTGGCGGAACAGCGAATGCGCCGTTGACATTTTTTTTCCGCTGAACCTGCGTCAAACCGACCTGGGGTGTAGTGGTTCGGGTGCGAATGAGGGCTAAGGGTGCATGCGGAAGATGTGCATTGCGTGCGACTTCGGCGGCAAGTAAGGCGGATTGATTGAAACGCCGCCGCAACAGCTTGAAGCGATGGAGCGGCACGGGCACAACGACATCTGCATCGACGGTGAGGTCTCGCCCCGTTTCGGACATCCAACGGCCAAACAGCTTGCGCGCGTCGTGCCGGTCATGAAACTTGAGGTCATGGATCATATCACGCATCACGCCATCGTAGCGCGCTACGGCGCGGGCTCGTGCGTAGATTGGCGGGTGGGCAGCGGCCTCAGCCGAGACGCTTTGGATGCCGGCATCGTAAGGGAGCGGGATGCCGAGGCGTTCACATAGCGGCGGGCGGATGAAATCTATGGCTGACCAGCATTGTGGGCATAACGTATCTTGGCTGGTCAGAGGGATGTGGCAATGCAAACAAACCGGTGGTGTGATGATATCAATGATGTGTGCAGCGGCGGTTGAGACCAGGCGGTGCAGTGAGGATGGTTTGCGAGCCGGCCGTAAGGTGTCATGCAGGGCGCCAGGTTCAGTGTTTTGATATGTGGTAGCCGTCTTGTTGTCTGCCATATGGAGGCCTGGAGTCATGGTTGGTTTGAAGCGGTTTGGCCGGTGCGGCCTCAGTGAGGCGATTTGCCGTGCGCAAGATGCAAAGATCGGATGAATGACGGGGAAGAGCAAGCACTCAGGCACAATGGGCACTGCCAACGTGGCGTCATTGTTCGACCGAGGGCTGCTTCGCGCCCGGCGGCGGCGGGTTGCTGACAAGGTTGCGTTGCACGATTTCCTGCTGGCCCGTGTGGCTGATGATCTGGCGGACCGGCTGTCGCTCATCAAGCGTGAGTTCCCACAGGCTGCAAACATTGGCGCACATCACGGTCTGTTGAGCCGCAAGCTTCGACAGTTGGCGAACGTTGGCTTCATGGTCGATCTGGAGCCGGTGCCCGTGTTGCTGGCGCGATGCGGGGGACCTTCCGTCCTGGCGGACGAGGAACTGCTTCCATTTGGAGATGGTTCGCTTGACCTGGCGGTGTCAGGGTTGGCGCTTCAGCTGGTGAACGACCTGCCTGGTGTGCTTGTGCAGATCCGGCGGGCGCTGAAGCCGGATGGATTGTTGCTGGCGTCCCTTTTGGGGGGCGCGACGCTTGCCGAGCTTGGTGCGGCGTGGCTGGCTGCAGATGCAGAAACTTCAGGCGGGGCGGCGCCGCGCGTGGCGCCTGCGATTGACCTCAGGGATTTGGGAGCATTGCTTCAGCGCGCCGGGTTTGCTTTGCCCGTTGTCGATAGCGATGTGGTGGAGGTGGCGTATTCATCTCCACTGGCGTTAATGCGTGACGTGAAGGCGATGGGCGCAAGCAATGTTCTCAACGCGCGATCTTGCCGTTTCACGCGCCGCGACACGCTGGCGCGGGCATGTGCCATCTATCAGGAGAAGTTCGCGCGGGCGGATGGACGTGTCGTTGCCACGTTCGAGATCCTGACGGTGACTGCGTGGGCACCTGACCCAAGCCAACAGCAGCCGCTTAAGCCTGGCTCGGCGAGGATGCGGCTGGCAGATGCGCTGGGTGCGTCAGAAGGCAGTCTGAGCGATAAGGACCAAGCCGAAACCCCGGTTGGCTCGCTAGGCAATGACGAACCAGTTGGCAAGCCTTGAATTGTTCTGCTCAGCGCAGGCACCGTTGCTCACGAAACCTGTGAACTTCTTCAGGCAGGTTCAGGTAGAGCGTGGCCCGCGCATTTGCTTGAGAGCAGATTCGATCTTGCGCCAGACAGCGGCTTGTTCTGCATCACCGCTGTCTTCAAGCGATTTTGCTTTTTGTGCGGCTTCGAGAACTGCCTTGTCGCCATGTGCCTCAAGGAGTCTGCGAGCGTGTTCTTGAACTTCAGTTGCAAGCATGTGGAGTCTCCTTTGCTCTTGGTTTGAGAATTAGGGACCGGATCCTAGTCCATTGCTTGGAGCAAGTTTTTCATGCTGGAGCGCTTCACACTTCAGCTAAACATGCTCGAATGACCTGCCACAATATGAAATGACCGTGACATTCTGGCGAATTCCAACCGACAACTGGGTTTGGCGGTTCGTATTTGTGAGTTTTGCGCACATGTGGCGTTAGAGAAATGCGCAACATCAAGGCTGCTAGATCGCGTTCACTTTTCACGGAATCGCAAACGCGCTCTATGTTCTTTTGTTTCTCGCCGTGTTCTTCACGCCGAACCGCGTACACTTCGGCTGAACATGCTCTAGGCATGCCGTGTCACAATGGCTAAGCGGCTTACCAGTGCACATTGAAACCCTAATCCAGGCAGCCTAACATAGACCCTCTCAAAAGCGTGGTGCGAATTTTTGTCTTCGCTCCTTGCGTTTTGGGTTTGTGGTACCTTGCATGTCGTTATCGCAAAATCGCTTTGCGCTTTTGCGTGCCAAGTATGAGCTTGCATCAAGGACGTTAGATATGACGCTGCGCACACTAGCAGACGCGATCGAGCACTACGGTCGCGAAGCCTATCTGCTCACAATTGCGGCAGATGGGCCGCATACCAGCAATGTTACAATTGACTTCCATGATGGGTTGATCAACTGCGTTATTGGCAACTCGGCAGCAAAGAACATTGCTGGTGATACCCATGTTTCGCTATTCTGGCCGCCAGCAGAGCCAAGCGATTATGCAATGATTCTCAATGGAAAGGCTAAAGGCTTGCAGCAAACGGCGGGTGCGACGCAGGTGCAGATCACGATTACAAAATCTGTACTGCATCGGCCTGGGCCAAAACCTGCTGACAGCGACGGTCCGTGCGCTTCCGATTGCCGCCGCCTATCACGGTGAGCGCGACGAAATCTTAGAGCGCGTTCCCTTTTCACGGCCTCTTGCACACGCTCTATTTTTTACTTCGAGCGTGTTCAGCCGAAGTGTGCGCGGTTGGGCTGAACATGCACCAAGGACCTTATACAAGCAAATCACGCAAGGCTGGAATGAGCGGAGCGTCGGCGGGCGGCATTGGATATTTTTGCAGCTGATTGGCGCGTACCCATGCAATCTCCTGGCCCTCGCGCGGATCGATTTCACCTTCCCAGGTCCGGCATATGTAGAGCGGCATCAAAAGGTGCATCTCATCATAGGTGTGGCTGGCAAAGGTGAGTGGGGAAATGCATGTGCGGCAGAGCTCAATATCGAGTTCTTCCTTCAATTCGCGGATGAGTGCGTCTTCGGGTGTTTCTCCCTGATCGATCTTGCCGCCTGGAAATTCCCACAATCCGGCAAGTTGCTTGCCTTCGGGGCGTTTTGCGATCAGCACGCGGTTGTCGCTATCGATCAATGCGACAGCAACCACGAGCAGGAGACGGCGTGCTGGCTGCAAGGCGGGGGGCGGTGATAGATTTATGCTCATGCCGCTGGTTTGCGTTTCAGAAGGTAGATTGTTTCGTCGAGCTTTGAGAGGCCGCGCTTTGCAAGGCCTGGATTGTTGGAGAGCACATCCATGTTGCCAAGAACGGTGACGTCGAAGGAATCGGCAAAGAGCGTGCTCACTTCCTCTGCGGTGACTGAGAACGGTGGTCCGGTCGTCTCGCCTTGATTGTAGGTGAGCGAGATCAGCAATATCCGGGTGCCGGGCTCCAGCCGTTCGGCAAGGAAGGCGGCGTAGCGCTGGCGCAGGGTTTCGGGCAGGGCGATGAGGGCGGCGCGATCGTAGACGGCGTCAATTCCGGAGAACACCTCTTGCGGTAGGGCGAAAAAATCGCCGCACCAGAGTTGATAGCGGCCGCCGAGGTAGGTTCGAAACCCCTTCTCGTCCATGGTGACGTGGCGGACGCGGTGTTCCATGAGAAAGCGTTCCAGCGCTATGGGCGATAGCTCCACGCCGATCACTTCGTTGTCTTGTGCTGAGATCCAGCCCATGTCGGGTGTTGCACCACACAGGGGTACGAGCACGCGGGATCGTGGTGACAGTTCCAGCTTCGACCAGTGTGCGATGAGTTCGGGATGAACCTCATTGCGGTGAAAACCGATGTCGCCTTCCACCCAACGGTCTAGCCAGAATTGATGTTCCATTGGTCAGGTCCCTTTGTGCGCGGCGTGTTGCGGGGGTATTGGCTACAGCGGTTTTGCGTTGACAGGGAATTGTGGTTCAGCTGCGGTAATCGGCATTGATCGAGACATAATCGTGGGTGAGGTCGCAGGTCCAAACGGTGGCGGACGCCTTGCCGACACCGACGTCAGCGCGGATGATAATGTCGCGATTTTTCATATAAGCGGCGGCCGTTGGTTCGTCATATTCGTGTGCGCGCTCGCCATTGCGGGCGAGGCAATGTGGTCCAAACCAGATACTTAGCCGGTCGCGGTCGGCGGCCTCGCCGGCCTTGCCAATGGCCATGACGACCCGGCCCCAGTTGGGATCTTCGCCTGCGATTGCGGTTTTGAGAATGGGCGAGTTGGCGCAGGCGCGGGCGATGGTGCGTGCGGCTTTGAAGTTCTCGGCGCCTGTAATCTCAAAGGTGACGAACTTCGACAACCCTTCTCCGTCCTTGGCGATCTGGATGGCGAGGTCGCGCATCAGGTCGTGCAGGGCCGCGCCGAATACTGCAAGACGCTTGTCTGTTTTCTTCGTGATCGGTTCCTGACCTCGGTCAGAGGCGGTGGCCGTGGCAAAGGCGAGGCAGGTGTCAGATGTGGACGTGTCGCCGTCGACGGTCATGGAATTGAAGGTGGTTTCAACATGCTCTGACAAAAGTGATTGCAGAAGTTTTTGCGAGATGGCTGCGTCGGTGAAGATATAGCACAGCATGGTGGCCATATCGGGCGCAATCATGCCTGCGCCCTTGCAGATGCCATTAATCGTCACTTTCGTCCCGTCGAGATCGACTTTGCGGGTGGCGAGTTTTGGGTACGTGTCTGTGGTCATAATAGCGCGGGCGGCAGCTTCGAATGCATTGGCCTTGCCGCTCTTGGCGAGATCGGCGAGCAGATGCGTGAATTTGGTTGCATCCATGGGTTCGCCAATAACGCCGGTTGAGGAGACATAGACTTCCTGGGGTTTGCAACCGGTGGCCGCCGCTGCCGCCGCAACCGTGGCGCTGACGGCTTCGTGGCCCTTCATGCCCGTGAAGGCGTTGGCGTTGCCTGAATTGACAACCAGGATGCGCGCCTTGCCGGATTTGGCGAGGTTCTCGCGGCAGAGGATGACAGGTGCCGAACAGGTTTTTGATTGCGTGAGTACGCCGGCGGCAACAGTGCCTGGGTCCATTGTCGCGACCATCAGGTCGGTGCGGCCTTTGTAACGTATGCCCGCTTGGGCCGTGGCAAAGCGTAGGCCCTTGATCGAGGACAGTTTGGCAAGCGTTTCAGGTGCGAATGGTGAGATCTTGGAGTTAAGGCCCATGGTGTTCCGGGTTGATATGCGGGTTGCGTGGCTTCCGAGATGTGATTTCAACGGGGCTGACACTTCTATCTCAAAATGAGAGCGAGCCCAAAGCAAACCGGGCCGCTTGATGCAAGCGGCCCGGTTGGTTTTGGACATTCGGTTGTTTCCTGGCAGAGCTTAAAGCTTGGGGCTGTCGGAACCAGAAAAGCTCCAGCTCTTCCGCCAGGGCAACGCATGGCGCCGGGTGCGAGCGTGGCCCGGCATCGTTGTTGCTATTTATCGTCTTTGCTGGGCTCTTTTTTCTCTTCGGTCGTCTTTTGGGCTGCCGCATCGTTGGCTTTGTCATCCGCAGCGGCGCCTGCCTCGCCTGCTGCCGCCTTGTCCGCGGCGTCTTTGGCCTCGATCTGCTTTTTGATAAGCTCTTCGATCTGTTTTCTCTTGGCGTCCTGCTCGGAAAGCTGTTGTTCGGCTTCTTTTTTGATTTCGGGGTCGACGTATTCGATTTTGGCACCGTCGCGCAATTTTGTCGCAACAGCTTGGGCGCGCTGGTGGACCATGCTCGCCAGGATCCGGTCCTTGACCTGATCGAACGCTGGCGGCGGTTTCTGGCGTCGGTCCTCAAGTTTGATCAGGTGCCAGCCGAACTGGCTTTTGACCGGATCTGACACTTCACCCTTTTTCAAGGCGAAGGCTGCCTGCTCAAAAGCGGGCACCATCTGGCCGTTGCTGAAATAGCCGAGCATTCCGCCGTCGTCCTTGGTGCCGGGGTCTTTTGAGTGTTCCTTGGCGAGCGCGGCGAAATCACCTCCATCCGTGATCTTCTTTTTGAGGTCTTTGGCTTGTTCTTCGGTTTCAACGAGGATGTGGCGCGCCTGGACTTCTTCTTGTTTTTTCAGTCCCTTGACCTGGTCATCATAAAAGGCCTTGGCGGCGGCATCGCTGATTGAGTTGTTGATTTCCTTGTCGAAATAGGCATCACGCAGGGCACGGTTGCGCCAATATTTCATGCGGTTGTCGAAACCTGCTTCGCCGGGCAGTTTAGCCTCTTCGGCAGCTTTAGCGAACAGATTGTTTTCAATCAGAAATTCAACAAGAACACGACGTTTGGTCGGTTCGGGCAACTGGCCCAGGTCGCGGCCGATCTCTTCTTCTGCAAATTTCAAGTCGGATTCGGTGATCGGCATGCCATTGACCGTTGCAAGCACCTTTGCGCCGTCGTTTTGTGGGGTTGCTGCCTGGTCTTGAGCCGCCGCAGGCACGGCGCAAAGTGCTATTGTGAGCAAAAGAACTGTGGAGGCCAGCAGTTGCCCTTGTCTCAGCAACGAAGGTGAAGGAAAAGCGTATTTCACGGGCTCAAATCCTGATTGTTGGGGCCAGAACCGGGTCAAAGAGAGTGGTAGACGGTTTGTCGGTTGAATTCCGAGGCATGGATAAACGGGCTGCCTCGGCATGCCAAGTTAAGCTTTCGACACCAGGGTCGGTACGCTGGGGGCCGGACCCTAAGTTCTTTCGCTTCACTGCTTTGGCAAGTTATTGCCCGTACCAGGATTAATATGGCGGTGAAGATGCCGTTTGGGATCAGTTGCCGCTGTGCGCCGCGTTGACAAGCAGCCCTGGCAATCCTTATCTCTGCGGCGAATACGTGTCGCTGGGCCGCTTCAAAGCCCATTTCGGCGAGGCAAAGGTGCAGCCGTGCAGCTGTTTCTTTCCTGAGGGCTCGAAAGCGACATGCTTTTTTGCGTCTAAGCAGTAACGCCTTGCATGTTTCGGGTATGTCGCATGGCGTTGTGTACTACGGGCACTTCACTCTAATTTTTAAGGACACCTCGCATGCTGTCGTCGTTCGGTTCGATCGCCTCGAAGATCTTCGGCTCCTCGAACGATCGTCGTGTGCGCAGCTTCCATCCCCGTGTGGCGGAAATCAACGCCCTGGAGGATGAGGTCGCGAAGCTCACGGACGATGAACTCAAAGCCCGTACGGCAGCCTTCAGGGCGGAGCTGGCGGCGGGCAAATCGCTTGATGATTTGCTGGTGCCGGCATTTGCAACTGTGCGTGAGGCAGCGAAGCGGGCTCTTGGCCAGCGCCACTTCGACGTGCAGCTGATTGGCGGGATGGTGCTTCATGGGGGCGGGATCGCCGAAATGAAGACGGGCGAGGGCAAGACGCTTGTCGCCACGCTTGCGGTTTATCTCAATGCTCTGGCCGATCGCGGTGTGCATGTCGTTACGGTGAACGATTACCTGGCCAGCCGCGACGCGGAATGGATGGGCAGGGTCTACAAGTTTCTCGGCCTCACGGTCGGTTGCATCGTTCATGGACTTGAAGACGAGCAGCGCAAGGAGCAATACGCCTGCGACGTAACGTATGCGACCAACAACGAGCTTGGGTTCGACTACCTGCGCGATAACATGAAGATGAGCGCTGACGAGATGGTGCAGCGAGGGCATGCGTTTGCCATCGTTGACGAGGTGGATTCGATCCTGATCGACGAAGCGCGTACGCCGCTTATCATCTCCGGCGCTGTCGAGGATCGCACGGAATTATATGTGGCGATCGACAAGTTCATTCCTCAGATCCAGCCTGAGCACTTCGAACTCGATGAAAAACAGCGGCAGGTCTCATTCACGGATGAGGGTAACGAATTCATCGAGCAACTGCTTGCTGAAGCCGGCATGCTGGAAGGTTCGCTTTATGACAGCGAGAATGTGACCGTTGTCCACCACATCAATCAGGCGCTTCGGGCCCACAAGCTGTTTCAGCGCGACAAAGACTACATCGTTAAAGGCACCGAGGTCGTCATTATCGACGAATTCACCGGACGCATGATGCCGGGCAGGCGTTATTCTGAGGGTCTGCATCAGGCACTCGAAGCAAAAGAAGGTGTGGCTATCCAGCCGGAGAACCAGACGCTAGCCTCGATCACCTTCCAGAACTATTTCCGCCTTTACGACAAACTGGCAGGCATGACCGGCACCGCTGCCACCGAGGCAAGCGAGTTCCTGGATATCTACAGTCTCGACGTTGCTGAAATTCCAACCAACCGCGAGATCGCCCGCATCGACGACGATGACGAGGTCTATCGCACACAGCCAGAGAAGCTCGCAGCGATCTGCATGACGATTGCGGACTGCGCGCGTCGCGGGCAGCCGCTGCTGGTTGGCACGGTTTCGATCGAGAAGTCCGAACAACTGGCGGGGCTGCTTTCAGACAAGGCCTACATCAAGGAACTCGGCGAGAAGTTGTTTGAGCGTGCGAAAGAGCTGAAGCACGACCGTGACAAAGAACACAAGGATTACCTGGAGGACCTGGGCCAGCACCTCATCGACATAGCCAAGAAGAGCAAGGCTGGGGAGCAGGTGGTTCTGCATCAGGTGCTCAATGCGCGTTATCACGAACAGGAAGCCAATATCATCGCGCAAGCCGGTGTGCCTGGTGCAATCACGATTGCAACGAACATGGCGGGTCGCGGCACGGATATTCAGCTTGGCGGCAACGTCGAATACCGTTTGCGTGACTGGATCGCTACTCAGGAAAGCAAAGGCGGCTCACCTAGCGAAACCGATGTCAGCAAAAAGGAAGCTGATATCCGGGCGGAGATTGAAACGTTGAAGGCGCAGGCGCTTGAAGCTGGCGGCCTTTATGTCCTGGGCACCGAGCGCCATGAAAGCCGTCGCATAGACAATCAGCTCCGGGGCCGCTCAGGCCGCCAGGGTGATCCAGGTCGTTCCAGGTTCTATCTGGCTCTTGATGACGATCTGATGCGCATTTTCGGATCGGAGCGGATGGACAAGGTCGTCGGTGCGCTTGGCATGAAGGAAGGCGATGTGATCTCGCATCGCATGATGAACAAGTCGCTTGAGGTGGCGCAAAACAAGGTGGAAGCGCGCAATTTCGACATCAGAAAGCAGATCCTCAAATACGACGACGTCATGAACGACCAGCGAAAGGTGATCTTCGATCATCGCAAGGAGATCATGGCGGAGGACGATGTTTCTGAGATTGTCGCCGACATGCGCCGTCAAGTGATCGGAGAACTCGTTTCCCGGCACATTCCGGAGAATGCCTACGCTGAACAATGGGACGCGGAGGGGCTGCAAGAGGCGGTCAAGGAAACCTTCGATCTTGAGTTGCCGGTTCCTGAATGGGCGGATGAGGAAGGCATTGCCGATGAAGAAATACGGGAGCGGCTTGAAAAAGCTGTAGAAGAGAAGGCTGAAGCCTTGCTTGCCGAGGTCGGGCAGGATGTGCTCGGCAACTACCAGGGTGCCAAAGGCTTCATGAACGTTGTCGGTGACGATGCGGCCCTGAAGGCGATGCTCGACAATCCCGATGGCAAGCTGGCGGACATTGGCCGCTATCTCTATAACTCGCCAAATCCCGTGTTCACGATTTCAGGCTTGTCAGCTGAGGAAGCATCCCAGCAGGCCTGGGGCATCGGCGACCAGTTCGTGCAGCAGTACAAGGATGCGCAGGGCTTCACCAAAGCGATCGAGGAGATAGGCGATATGTCTCCTGCGGCGCTTGGTGCGGATCGTCTGCGCGAGATCGAGAAAATGATTCTGCTGCAAACGCTCGACCACCTGTGGCGGGAACACCTGGTGACTCTAGAGCACCTCAGGCAGGTCATCGGTTTCAGGGCGTATGGCCAGCGTGATCCGCTGAACGAATACAAGAGTGAATCGTTCACATTGTTTGAACACATGCTGGTTCGTTTGCGTGAGCAGGTCACGCGGGTGTTGATGCATCTGAAGCCCAGTGAGGGTGATGTCGATGACGACGAGTTCTTGCCGGATACGCAAGATTTGCCGCCGATGCAGGCGCATCACATTGATCCGGTTACAGGTGTGGACGAATTCGCAATGGCGGAGGCGGCGATACAGGGAGGCAGCTCGTTGCGGCCGCCCGAGCCCGAGCCTGAGCGCCGTCAACCCGTGCGGCACAGGAAAGCAGCGAACGAACTTGATCCCAATGATCCGTCGACGTGGGGCAAAGTGGCCCGGAATTCGCTGTGCCCGTGTGGGTCAGGTAAGAAATACAAGCATTGCCACGGCAAGCGGGCGTAATGCATGCCGCGCAAGAGTGCGCTGCGGTTTTGCTGATGATGACATGCATTACAGCATGCTTTTCATGCTGAACCTTGCGTGCCTTGTGCGTAGCCGATGACCGCAGCAACGGCGTTCTGCCAGCGTTTATAGGCGTGATCGCGTGATTTGGAATTGATCTGCGGTTCGAAACGTTTGTCTGCGCGCCAAGCGCTCGCGAACTCTTCCTTGCCGGGTAGGATGCCGGCTTTGGAACCAGCCAGCCAGGCCGCACCCATGGCAGTGGTTTCATGCAGCGCGGGCCTTTCCACCGGGCTATCAACAGTGTCGGCGAGCATTTGCAGGAAGAGTTCATTGGCGACCATTCCGCCATCCACGCGCAGGACTGTCTCCTGGCCTTGCGGCCAATCACGGCGCATGGCTTCGAGGAGGTCCCGGGTCTGGAATGCGTTGGCCTGGAGGATTGCCCGCGCTAATTCTTTTGGGCCGGTATTGCGTGTCATTCCGAAAATGGCACCGCGCGCGTCGGGTTCCCAGTGAGGCGCGCCTAGCCCGACAAAGGCCGGCACAACAATGACCTCCTGGGCGGGATCGGCTGCGGCGGCTAGTGGTTGGGTTTCGCTGGAGTGTGCGATAACGCCCAGGCCATCGCGCAGCCACTGCACGGCAGCGCCGGCAATGAATATGGCGCCCTCCAGTGCATATGTGGGAGCGCCGTCCAATTCATAGGCAATCGTGGTCAAAAGCCGATTGGCTGACGAAACTGCTTCAGCTCCGGTATTGAGAACGGCGAAGCAGCCGGTGCCATAAGTCGTTTTCATCATGCCGGGTGCAAAGCAGCACTGTCCGATGGTTGCTGCGTGCTGATCTCCGGCGATACCGAGGATGGGGATGCTTGCACCCAAGATGGTGGCGTCAATGCCGCCGAAGGGTGCGTTCGACGAGCGCACTTCGGGGAGCACGGACACGGGGATGCCAAACGCTTCGCACAACGTTTCGTCCCAGCGTCCTTTGTGGATGTCATACAGGGCGGTGCGGCAAGCGTTGGTTGCGTCTGTTGCGTGAACGCGTCCGCCCGTCAGCTTGTAGAGCAACCAACTATCCACAGTGCCGAAGGCAAGCCTTCCGGCTTTGGCTGCGGCGCGTGCGCCCTCGATATTGTCGAGCAGCCAGGCAACCTTGCTGGCAGAGAAGTAGGGATCAAGACGCAGGCCGGTTTTGGTGGCCAGTTCCGGTTCCAGCCCCTCAGCGATGAGGGAGCGGCATAGTGGTGCAGTGCGTCGATCCTGCCAGACGATGGCGCGATGTATGGGCTTGCCTGTTTGCCGGTCCCAAATGATTGTTGTCTCGCGCTGGTTGGTGATGCCGATTGCAGCGATCTCAGCGGCGTCTATGCCTGCGGCAGCGATTGCGGTGCGCGCGGTTGCAACGGTGCTGTCAAAGATCTCAGCGGGATCATGTTCGACCTCACCGGAGGCCGGGTAATACTGGGTGGTTTCCTGTTGTCCGATGCCTTTGACGTTAAGCGAGCGATCAAACACGAGTGAGCGGCTCGATGTCGTTCCCTGGTCGATTGCAAGAATGAAGTCAGGCATGCCAGAACCACCGTTGTGTTGTTCATGCGGGCGTGAATCACTTTGGCAAGGTTGAGTTGAGGCAACCTTGTGACGTCAAGCTTTCTCTTTTCTTGACACTTCGTCGCAGGTTCAACATTGTGTGTTTACTCCAGTTGCCGGGCCGCGACTGGAGATAAAAAAACAATACGGTCCCGAGTCTAGGGAGACAGGCAAGGGGTGATGCCAGCCGCATCACCCCTGCGCTTTTTTGTGCGGTGCATTAATGTAAGTGTGGGGAATTCTTCACACTGCGGCTGGAAACAATCGCATGCCTTCAAACTCGGTTGTGGTGGCGCTAAGCTCTCCATAAGCGTCCCAATTTTCATTTGCTCTCATGTGGATTGCTGGATTTAACCGGGGTGGGGTGCCGCTGCCCGCAGGGGGACCGATGGCGAAAACACAGCGCGCTTACTGGCAGCGGACCCGGCGCCTGGCTATCTGGCTTTTGGTCTTCTGGTGCTTGCTGGTGCTCTTGGTGCCACTTGCTGCGCCGCAGCTTGAAGTGGTTGCAGTGCTCGGCTTGCCACTCAGCTATTACGCGGGTGCTCAGGGCTTGCTGGTGGCGCTGGTAATTGCCTCTTTTTTGTTCGCCCATGGCCAGCGCCGTATCGACAGATCATTGCCTGGGCAAGTTCAAGGCGAGCCGGCCGGCGGCGTAGCTCAACTGACCGACTTGCCGGTGTCGTTGCCTGACGAAGGTGGCGTTGCAGCTGGCAGCGGCGCGCTGGCGATGGCGGCGGACTGGCTCTCCGGCGCAATGATGATTGCGATAGCCGGTGCGCTGTATTCTCTAGGTCATGACGGGCTTGCCTGGTTGCTGGGTCTATTTGGCGGTGCTGTTTTAGCGCATGTTCTGGTGGGGCCGCATCTCAAACGGGCGGGTGGATTTGGTGTTGTGGAATTTGTCACGGCCCGGTTCGGTGGCGTGGCGGGGGCAATTGCATTGTGCATTGCCATCGTTACAACGGCACTTTTGATCGCGGCAAACATAAAGGCCGTCGTTGCTGCGCTCGGTGTGTTGGTGCCTGGGTTTCCTATCAGGACTGAAGCGGGCATCCTCATGGCGGTCATGGTGTTTGCGATAGCCGCGCTGGGCAGGATTCGGGCAGGTTTGACGCGGCTTCAGGCCATCGCCTTTCCTTTGCTATTGGCAGCACTGGTCATGCCGCTGGCGTTTATTGCCCTTGAGGGCAATGGTGCAATGTCCAACCCGGTTTCCTATGGTGGCGTGCTTCAGGCCATCAGCACTATGGAACTGGACCTTCTTGAAAAGGAATTGGCCGACCCGGTGACGCTAAAGACCTACGTGCGGCCGTTGACGAGCGAGACGGCAACCAGCAGCCTTCTACTTGTGCTGTCGCTTGCGTTAGGCGTCATGGCGTTGCCGCATGTTTCGCGAAGGCCGGCGCTGGCCCTGTCTCAGGAAGGTGCGCGTTTCATGCCAGCGGTGGCTCTGCTGCTGGTTCTCCTTGCGGTACTTTTCTTGCCGCCCATGTCAGCACTAGGACGCCACTTCGTCTTGGCGGAACTCGTGGGCAAGGAAACGGCAGCGCTTACACCTGCTGTGTTCGAGATGGGTGGGCGCGGCCTTGTAAAAATCTGTGGAACTGAGGCTTTATCCTCCGATGCTGTATCTGCCGCATGTGCGGCGCTGGCGGATTGGCCTGGGCATTTGCGGCTGGACGACATAGCAATCGAGCGCGACCGCGTGCTTTTTGTCCTGCCTTTGCTGATGGGTTTGCCGGTGCTGACAGCAGATGTCCTGGCGGCCACTGTTATCGTGTCCTCGCTGCTTGCTGTGGCCTGGCTTGGTGCGACGCTGGCAGGACTTGCGTACCCAAAATATGTGCAAACTTCCGCGAGGAGGGCAACTGTACTCCGCATGGCTGGTGTGCTTGCAGTTATCATTGCGGCTGTGTTGGCTGCGACGATTGCGATGGTCTTCCGTGATGTCGAAATCCTAATCCTCATAGGGTGGGCATTGGCGGTTGCCGGTGCGGGGCTGGCGCCGGCGCTTGTTGGCGGGGTCTGGTCTCAGCGAGCAACTGCATCTAGTGCAGTTGTGGCGATGCTCGCAGGTGCGGGCGTGACGCTCTACTATATCGTCGGGACGCGCTACTTTGCAGCGAGCTTCCATGAGATGTGGGGCAGTTTTTCAGGCGCGGGTTATGGTGCCATTGCTGAATATGACGCCGCCAAAGAAGCACTTGTTGAAGCTCTTGCAGCCGCTACAGCAGATCCGGGGTCCATGCAGGCGCAAGAGACACTGTCTGCGGCTCGGACAGAGGTTGCAACTGCTGCGCGGGGGGTGGCCGACTGGTGGGGGATAAAAAGTGTAGCGTCGGGCGTTCTGGGAGTTGGCCTGGGTGCGGTGTTGATGATTGTCGTTTCATTGGTCTCACCGCGCCCGGGGGGCCTCGCAGTTTCCGTTATCAGTCGCATGCGTGGTTTCACTTCGCGTGTATGATGCGGTTTCATGGATGATTCCAACGGCGATATAAAATTGTATGACCTGGCGGTCATCGGGGGTGGCATCAATGGTTGCGGGATCGCTGCTGATGCCGCTGGTCGTGGGCTTAACGTCATCCTTATCGAGCAGGGGGATCTCGGCGGCGGAACGTCTTCGGCCAGCTCCAAACTGA
>JBKEAX010000569.1:0-4368 GCA_047972825.1 Hyphomicrobiaceae bacterium
CAGGTCGAAGCAGATGGGCTGTTGGCTACGGCAATCCAGCATGAAATGGACCACCTCGACGGCAAGCTTATCATCGATTTCCTGTCGCGGCTGAAACGCGACATGGTGGTTCGTCGCTTCAAGAAACAGGCGCGGGGACTTTACGCTCCAGGTTTTAGGGTCTTGTCCCTAGATTGCGTTCACTTTTCACGGAATCGCGAACGCGATCTATTTTCTTACTTTGAGCATGTTATTCACGCCGAACCGCGTACACTTCGGCTGAACATGCTCTAAGCCGCGTTGGCGCAGTTATGAGTTGGAGGCGGTCGGCATGAGCCTAAATGTCATATTCATGGGCACGCCGGATTTCTCAGTGCCAACACTTGCGGCGATCATTGCAGCAGGCCACAAGGTC
Source organism: Hyphomicrobiaceae bacterium (assembly GCA_047972825.1). GTDB lineage: Bacteria > Pseudomonadota > Alphaproteobacteria > Rhizobiales > Hyphomicrobiaceae > JAEUMD01. The sequence goes on from JBKEAX010000569.1 coordinate 395, forward strand.
AAGGTGGTCTACACCCAACCACCGCGTCCCGCCGGGCGGCGCGGGCTCACGACCACACCTTCGCCAGTTCACCGGTTCGCTCAAGAACATGGCATTGAGGTAAGGCATCCTGTCAGCCTCAAATCGCTCGAGGAACAGCAACAGTTCGCCGCGCTGGGTGCTGATGTGGCCGTGGTTATTGCCTACGGCCTGTTGTTGCCGGAGCTGGTGCTTGAAGCGCCGCGGCTTGGCTGCATCAACGTGCATGCCTCGCTGTTGCCACGCTGGCGCGGGGCCGCGCCAATCCACCGCGCAATCATGGCAGGTGACGCGGAGACGGGCGTCATGACGATGCGTATGGAAAAGGGGCTGGACACGGGGCCGGTGCTGATGACCGCCCGCACACCGATTTCAGCAAGCGATACGACTGGCGTGCTGCATGACCGGCTGGCGCAAATGGGTGCCGATCTGCTGGTTGAAACGCTGGCGGCGCTGGAGACAGGCACAGTGGTTGCTACACCGCAAGCCCAAGACGGCGTTACCTATGCAAGAAAAATCGATAAGGCGGAGGCAAGGATCAATTTCACGCGACCAGCTGAGGAGATCGTCCGTAATATCAACGGGCTTTCGCCCGTGCCAGGGGCATGGTTCGAGACAGACCTTGCAGGCAAGAAAGAACGCATAAAAGTTTTAAAGGTGGAACTGGCTCCAGGCTCGGGAGCGGTTGGAACCGTACTTGATGACCGGCTTGCCATCGCTTGCGCCACAGGTGCGATGCGCCCGCTGCTGCTGCAGCGAGCCGGGCGCTCGGCCGTGACATTGGATGAGTTTCTCCGCGGATTTAACGTTCCCATCGGTGCCGTTGTGGGTACGCAATCCGCTGCCACGGAATGATCCGATCACTGTCACGTTAATCATTCTTTACAATGCCTTAATTTCAATGCTCAGAAAACGCTAAACTTGCCTCCAATTCTCTGTGGGCGGCGCTGCTGCCCTGACCAGTCGAGGAGGCTCAGTTCCATGCGTTTTTCTGCAATTCTCTCTGTTTCGGTAGGCATACTCGGCGTTGCCGGAATATCTGCTTCGGCTTTTGCCGGAGGAACCACACGGATCGAGACGCGTCCGTTTTATGGTGCCATTGTCACTGAAGAGGAAGGTGTGAGGGTGTTCCGCCCCTTGCCACCCACCGAGCGCGTGATCGTCAATCCAGAAGGGCGCACGCCTTTGAGCCTTGGCTTCAACGAAACCTATGTGACCGAGCGCAACTACAACTACAATTACAACGAGACACGGAACGAAAACACCACCAATGGCGGCATCATTGGCGGCCTTTACGGCGGCTACGGCTATGGGTTCGGGCGCGGACTTAACGGACACGGTCACGGTGGGGGGCACCGTGGTCATGGCGGCGGCGCTCAGGGCAGCCACGGTGGCAGGCGCTAAGCAGGTTTAGCTGAAGTGTGGTGCGGTTCAGCGTGAAAAACCTGCTTCAGGGGAAAGAGCAGGTTTAGCTGAAGTGTGGTGCGGTTCGGCGTCCAACCTTTCCCCCCATTCGTGGGGGGAGCGGCGGCCACAAATCGTAACGCATAGCTATGCTACATTCGCAGTTTCTCACCCCGCTCTTGGGTTGAGGTTCTGCTGTACTGACGTTAGGAAATTGGACGCTGCGCTTTTAGGGCGGCGTTTTTTGTTTGCTGCAATCTGCCCCGGAATGCTTTCAAGTGCCCCGCTACAAGATCACCATTGAATATGACGGCACGCCCTTCGTCGGTTGGCAACGCCAAGCGGTAGGCCATTCGATCCAAGGCGCGCTTGAAGCCGCGCTTGTCGCTTTTTGTGGTGAGCAGATCGGGCTGAGGGCCGCTGGCCGCACAGATTCCGGAGTGCACGCACTCGGGCAGGTGGCCCATTTTGATCTGACGACACCGCGCGATCCATTCAGAATTCGCGAGGCGTTGAACTACCATTTAAAGCCGCAGCCCGTCGTGGTTCTTGATTGCATGGAAGTGCCGGAAGATTTTGATGCCCGCTTCTCCGCAATCAAGCGCCATTATTGCTATCGCATCCTCAACCGTCGTGCGCGTCCGGCGCTCGACCAAAAACGGGTTTGGTGGGTAAGCGTTCCACTGGATGCGGAACTGATGCAAGCCGCTGCACGTCACCTTGTCGGCAAGCACGACTTCACGACATTTCGCGCGGCGCAATGCCAGGCGGCATCGCCAGTGAAGACGCTGGACCAGCTGGATGTGGTGCGATTGGGCGAGGAAATTGAAATCAGGGCTTCTGCGCGATCTTTTCTGCATCATCAGGTGCGGTCGCTGGTCGGCACGCTGAAACACGTCGGCGATGGCTACTGGCACGTCGATGACGTGCGTCGGGCACTTGAAGCGCGTGATCGCAAGGCGTGCGGTGTGGTCGCCCCGGCGGCGGGACTTTACCTGATTGGCGTGGATTACGATGCAGCACCTAGTGGCCTGTCGCGCCAAAATTGAAACATAGCCGCAACCGCATACAATTTTGGCGCGAGATGAAGGCCACTAGCAAAATCATTGGCTTAGTGTGGCGTTTATCGCGCCTTAGTTGATACCCAGCGTGCCGCAACATCGATCAACTAAGCCGCGACGCCACACTAGCGCCTACTGTGCTGAAAACATGAGCACGATCCAGTGGCCGACCTGAGCATTTTCCAGTAACGCTTGTGTTACTATGGAGTTTACCCGGCTTTTTGCTATAGAGCAGTGAACAGCATCTGTGGCAAACCAACACGAATGGAAGCTGTGAGTGCGCAATCTTGTAGAGGCCACAGCACGTCACTGAACCCAGCTTCGTCCCGCATCAGCCTCGTCTGCTGTTGGACGATATCGTATATGGTGACTATCAACTGAAGAACCCGATTTGATAGACGCCATCACGGAATTGAAGCCGTGTTGCATGGAAGATGACCTTGACGGCGACAGCGACCGCGCTTAGGCCCGACAGGTGTTTGCCGTTCATTCGCTTTCAAAGTGATGCTCGGGGCTTATGTCCCTTGATATGGGTGTGATTTTTCCCTTCAAACAAGCTGGAGGAACCGCCCTAGATACAACGGGCTTTGGCTGGCCGTGGCTCAACGCCCTGGGGGCCCCAGCATCTGCGCCAGGGCGTTGTGACCAATGAGTAGGAATTGCATCAACGAACCAAATGGATGCTAACAAAACAAATGCAATGAACTTTCATCGTCAGTCCCTTGAGGGCCTGACACTAGATCGCGTTCGCTTTTCACGGAATCGCGAACGCAATCTATTTTCTTTTGTTTCTCGCTGTGTTGTTCACGCCGAACCGCTGCACACTTCGGCTGAACATGCTCTCAAGGCCTAGCCAGATCTGGCACTCTTGAAGGTCTGTCGTTGCAAAGGAGTTCGCGAATGGAGATAAAGCGCAGTGCAAGCCATTCCTCCCAGGAAGGGCCCGCAGCCTGGTTCACTGGCGCGGTGCGCATCGATCCCCTATTCAAGGCTGACATGCCGGCGCGCGCGCAGGGTGCCAGCGTCACATTTGAACCGGGCGCGCGAACTGCCTGGCACACTCACCCTCTCGGCCAAACTCTTATCATTACCTCTGGGCTTGGTTGGGTTCAGGTGGCAGGCGGCCCAATTGAAGATGTACGACCTGGTGATGTGGTCTGGTTTCCGCCAAATGAAAAGCACTGGCATGGAGCGACGCCGACGACAGGGATGAGCCATATTGCCGTACAAGAAGCTCTTGACGGAAAAGCCGTGGAATGGATGGAACACGTTACAGACGTGCAATATAGCCGCTGACTGGCCAACATGAATTCCAATCGTGGCTCCTCGTACCGGACCATTATCGAGTTCGCATTGCCCGCCAATGCCTCAAGCTGCGGCTCACCCATGCCGCTAGAAAAGGACAAGACGTTCCAATGAAGAACCGAGTTTCAATTGCCCTTCTGATCTTGCCTCTTCTGCTCACCGCATGCCGCGAGGGAAAAGAAGCTG
>JBKEAX010000586.1:0-4611 GCA_047972825.1 Hyphomicrobiaceae bacterium
GGTCGCTTCCGGGTGATGCAACCGCCGAGAATACGGTCATCGCCTACGAACCGGTCTGGGCGATTGGTACAGGTTTGACGCCGACGGTTGAAGACGTCGAGACCGTACATGAGGCCATTCGCGTCGCCTTGGTGCAGCGGTTCGGCGATACTGGTGAAAGCATGCGTATTCTGTATGGTGGATCGGTTAAGCCGAACAACGCCAAGGAATTGATGTCGGTCAATGATGTGAACGGTGCGCTGGTTGGCGGCGCCAGTCTCAAAGCCGATGATTTCCTGGGAATCATTGCAGCTTACGCCACTTAAAGCATGTTCAGTCGAAGTGTGCAGAGGTTCGGCGTGAAGAACATGCTAAAAATAAAAGAAAATAGATTGAGTTTGCGATTCTGTGAAAAGTGAACCGAGTGTCTGTCAGGCTAAACTGGCCGTTTGGAATTCGGAGGGGCTGGGCGCACGCCCGTCCAGCCCCCCTTCGCATCCGTCGTGACTGATTGTCGTGACTGGATATTGTAGCACCGCTATGTCTTGCGGTGGTCCTCGGGCTCTACTGCGCGGTATAACCTCCGTCGATGACCAGTTCAGCCCCGGTCATGAATTTTGACTCGTCGGACGCGAGATAGAGGATGCCATAAGCGATATCAGCCGGCTCCCCCAGATGTCCCACGGGGTGCTTTTTCGCAGTGGCTTCGCGCGCGGCGGCGGCATCGTCGAAGGTGCCTAAGAATCCTTCCACCATCGGTGTCCAGATATAGCCGGGATGGACCGAATTCACCCGGATGTCATAGCCCTCCTGTGCACAGTGCAGCGCCGAGGACTTGGTAAAAATCCGCACCCCGCCCTTACTGGCGTTATAGGCGGCCAGCGTTGGATCGCCTATCAGCCCCTCGATTGATGAGAGGTTGATGATCGAGCCCTTGCCCTTGCTTGCCTTCATCGCCTGTATTCCGTACCTGGTGCCCAGGAAAACCCCATCGAGATTGACCGCCATCAACGCGCGCCAGTCCTTAAGAGATGTGTCCTCGACGGTGCCCGCCAGCGCCACACCTGCATTGTTGACCACGATGTTGAGCCCGCCATAGGTGTCGACGGCAAGCTTTATCGCCGCCTCCCAGTCCGCCTCGCTGGCGGCGTCCTGACGGATCGCGACGGCGCGGCCGCCCGCCTGGGTGATCTCTTCGGTAACGGACCTGGCGCCGGCCTCATCGATGTCGGCAACGACGACCGCTGCGCCCTCACGCGCCAGCACGATTGCCGCTTCGCGTCCGATGCCCTTTGCCGCGCCCGTGACGATGGCAACTTTGCCTGCGACTCTGCCCATCCCGGTCTCCTTTCACGAATCTGTGCCGGTTCCGGTTGCGGCGGGTCTGGGACCGGCATTCCCGGATGACCCGTCGCCTGATGTTCACGTCGGTATTCCCCGTCGGCGGATCAATTGGCGCTGACACTTTGCCACACGGGACAAGCGCCACGGCATCAGCTCTTGCATGAAACATGCGTTGTGGAGAATGGATGGTTTTGTCCCTGAGGTTACGGCGGCGCTGGGCGCGCGCGGGCGGGCTTTTCCGCCTTACCTATTTTGCCGTGATATGTGTTCTCGGCATTTCTGCACCGCCATGCGTAGGTAGCTGTTGAGTCCGTGCCTTGGTCTCGGCTATCACTCGTGTTTGGGTTCAGGGCAAATTGCATTCGGTTGGGTGGTTCGTGACAACACCTTTGGTTCCGGTTGAAGTTGACGGGGTGGGCATCCCGAAAGTGCCGGGAATGTCGGGCCCATTCTCGCCTGGCTGGCGCGGGATGCCGCGCATGCTTGCGGTACTTGCGGTTGTGATTACGGCCGTATCTTCGCCGGTTCGCGCTGAGCAATTGCCTGAGGAACGCTGTCAGGCCCTCAGGGACGAGCTTCCCATACTGGAAGGCGGTGGTGCGGGGGAAAACTTCCGCAAGGGGCCTGAATGGGGCAAGGCCAATCTTTCGCCGGAACAGCTCAGGTATGTGCAGCGTTTGCTGACGGTTCGCGAAAACCTGTTGTTTCGTTGCCGGACTTTTGACGTTGTCAGGAATTCACGGCCGCGGTCATATGCCCCTGGTGCCGCACCGCTTCCCGAAAAACGCCAGCCACCACCGCCAGGAGCGGTGGTTGCCAGGGCGGGCGATGTGCCGGTGCCAGTGCGGCCAAGCCGAGGGGCTGATTTGGGTGTTGCAGGCGATGGCGTAGATTTACGCGGAACCGTCCCGACACGTTCACAAGGGCACGGCGCGGTGCCCCCACCCGAACGAAAAGCCGCACCTGGCGCTCCGGGAGGCGGGACAGAGCATCGTTGATGGGCTGGCCATGTGACTTGCAATCGTGTAAGAGGCCCCCAAATCCACCAGAGCACGTATGCTATTTAATGAAAGCTACAGTCGAGCTCTTTGTTCCCGTTTTCGAGCATGAATCGGCTGCATCTTGCTTTAAACAGCACCGGAAATTGCTCAAAAGACCATCCATCAGGAGCCTTGCATGGCCAGCGTGATCCTTGTCATCCATCTCATGATTGCAGCCGCCTTGGTTGGTGTCGTGCTGATGCAGAAATCTGAAGGCGGTGCCCTTGGAATGGGGGGCAGCGGCGGTGGTGGCGGCGGTTTTCTTACAGGGCGCGGCACCGCGAACCTTTTGACGCGGACCACGGCGGGTTTGGCTACTGCATTTTTTATTACGAGTATCTCGCTCACCCTTATGGCTAACCAGGGCAGCAATGCACCTTCATTGCTGAATCAGGTTGGTGCGCCTGCAGCAACGGCGCCCGCAGCCGGCGGTGATGCCCCAGGCGCGGGAGATAAACCGTCTTCGGGCGGCGGCATCCTTGACAAGCTGCAAGGCCCTCAGGTTCCTCGTTCGAACTGATTTTCAGCAGGCGGTGTTATTGCTGGCGCTGGTGTGACCCGGTTGGGGTGCACCAGATGCGGCGTTTTGCCGAACGTATAAGCAGGTTTGATCGCCAACCCGATCACAAACATGAGCCAGATGGTGGAACAGGCGAAATTGCCTCTTCGAATCGTCGCCGGCCTGTGTATTCTGCAAGCCCATGCAACGGTACATCTTCATAACCGGCGGCGTGGTCTCATCCCTAGGAAAAGGTCTCGCATCAGCCGCACTTGGCGCGCTTCTACAAGCGCGCGGGTACTCCGTCCGTCTCCGTAAACTCGACCCCTATCTGAACGTCGACCCTGGAACGATGAGCCCCTATCAGCACGGCGAGGTATTCGTTACCGATGATGGTGCGGAAACCGATCTCGACCTGGGGCACTACGAGCGTTTCACAGGTGTTCCTGCCAAGCAGGCAGACAACATCACGACGGGCCGCCTGTACCAGAACATCCTGACCAAGGAGCGCCGTGGCGACTATCTTGGCGGCACAGTGCAGGTCATTCCGCACGTCACCGATGCCATCAAGCAGTTCGTGCTGGACGGCAACGAGGGTGTTGATTTTGTTCTGGTGGAAATCGGCGGCACGGTGGGCGACATTGAGGCGCTGCCGTTCTTCGAGGCCATTCGCCAGCTTGGCAACGAATTACCGCGTGGGGCATGTGTCTACATTCATTTGACCTTGTTGCCGTGGATTCCATCTGCTGGTGAGTTGAAAACCAAACCGACGCAGCACTCGGTGAAGGAACTGCGCTCGATTGGTATTCAGCCTGACATTTTGATGTGCCGCGCCGACCGAGAGATGCCGAAATCGGAACGACGAAAGATCGCGCTTTTTTGTAACGTTCGCGAAGATGCGGTGATCCAGGCGCTGGACGTCAAATCCATCTACGATGTGCCGCTTGCCTATCACGCGGAGGGGCTTGATGAGCAGGTGCTCGAAGCGTTCGGCATTACCGGTGCGCCGCAGCCTGACCTTTCGCGCTGGGAGAGGATCTCTGCAAACGTCGCCAATCCCGAAGGCGAGGTTACGATTGCCATCGTCGGCAAATACACGGGTCTGAAAGACGCCTACAAATCGCTGATGGAAGCGCTGGTTCATGGCGGCATTGCCAACCGCGTGAAGATCAATCTGGAATGGATTGAAGCGGAAGTATTCGAGCGTGAGGATCCTGCGCCGTATCTCGAAGGTGTGGATGGTATTCTTGTTCCCGGCGGATTTGGTGAGCGCGGTGCGGAGGGCAAGATCCTTGCCGCCAAGTTCGCGCGCGAACGGCGCGTTCCTTATTTCGGCATTTGTTTTGGCATGCAGATGGCATGCATCGAGGCGGCGCGTAATCTCGCCGGCATCAAGGATGCAACTTCGACTGAGTTCGGCTCGGCGGATGAACCCGTTGTTGGCCTGATGACGGAATGGATGCGTGGCGATGAACTGGAAGAGCGCCGTTCGGGCGGTGATCTTGGCGGCACCATGCGGCTTGGTGCTTATGACGCGAAGCTTGCTGAAGGCAGCCGCATTGCCGCGATGTATGATGCAACCGAGATTTCCGAACGCCACCGCCACCGCTACGAGGTTAACACGCACTACCGCGAACGGCTGGAAGCGGCAGGCTTGAAGTTTGCCGGCACGTCACCTGACGGCCTGTTGCCCGAGACGGTGGAATATCCCGATCACCCCTGGTTCATCGGCGTGCAATATCACCCCGA
>JBKEAX010000590.1:0-2002 GCA_047972825.1 Hyphomicrobiaceae bacterium
ATGGCGCGAGTCATGGCCTGCAACGACGCGAGTGACACTTCGCTCCCGTCGAAGCGAAGTTCTCCGCAAATGCCGCACATCCGATGATTATCCTTTTTATGAGCCGCGACGCACTCATGCCAGAGGCATCGCAAGGTCTGTCGCGCAAGGCGCGCGTAAGGGGAGGCGAAAGTAGGATTTCGCGCTCACCGCTAAATATGCCGGTTTAACTAGGCAAGGATCGTACCATTGTCAAACTGCGGCCGAGTTTGTGGGCGGTTTGTGGGCGAGCTTTGTGAAATCGGCGGCAATCGCTTCGATTGATCTGCAAACCTACGCGCGCATTGGTTTTTGCGAAGTTAAATCTGCACAATGGACATGCAGAATGCCTCGCAGGCGTGCAGGCGTGCAGGTGTTTGGTGTTTGGTGGATTGCTTTGGGTTTGTGTTTTTTGACAGCCCCTCACCCCGGCCCTCTCCCCGTGAAGGACGGGGAGTGGGAGAAGCGGGGAATTCCCTCTCCCCACGAGTGGAGAGGGAAGTGGGCAAAAGAAGAAGGCCGCCCGAGGGCGGCCTTCGACGTGTCCTGCTGTCTATTGGGGGACAGCTTAGAACTTGATGCGAGCACCAGTGTAGACCGTCTCGACGTCGTCAGAGCTGATCGAACCACCAGCATCATGCAAGTCAGCTTCGAAGTGACGCCAGCCGAGATATAGCTCCATGGCGGCAGCATCGATCTGCTGCTGGATGCCGATGCCGTAGAACGTACCGTCAGCAACTGTAACTCTACCAGTTGCATCGTAGAACGTATTATCGCCGGAGTCGCTTGCTTCACCATACTCACCGAAGATCGAGGTCTTACCGAGTGCGTTGAACTTCCTGTAAACGCCGCCGCGGACATACCAGAAGGTGAAGTCATCGTACTCAGAAGCATCGAATTCACGCTGCGTTATACCGAAGTCTGCGAACAGACCCGTCGGCACGTGCAATACGCTGATGGCACCACGGATGTCATCAAAGTCAACCGCACCAGCGCTGGTATACCGAGCACCCTGATCGCGGAACTCGTGATAGCCGATGGCTGCGGCGAGCTTGATGCCGTTGAACTCACCTGCGTAACGCAGAGCGACGTCCCAACGGTCATCCTCACCCCAAGCAGCGGAGAGCACGAAACCTGCGATTGATGGCGAATCGTAGCGAATGAGATTGCCGCGATCGACGTCCCAGACGTCGAAGACGTCCTTCACCGCAACACTCGTACCGCCGAAGTTGAGGCCCATGCCGGGAGAACCGTCAAAGTTGCCCTGAGATGCGGAAGCCGTGCCGCCGAGGCCCGTGCTCGACAGGATGTCGTCAGCCGCGAACGAAGTCAGGCCGACCGAGATCTTACCGAGCCGCTTGCTCTTCAAGTACCACATGGAGTGGCGGAGGGCGATGGCCTCTCTAGAGTCGTCATTGTCAGCAGTATTGTTGTTAACCTGGGCGCTAACAACTTCGATTTCCATGTAGTAACCGGCTGACCAGTCCGAGTTGATGTTGGCATCACCCTTGAACCGGAAACGGCTGGATGAGAAGCCACTGGTACCTACATAGACGTTCGACTCATCGCCGTTGTCCCACCAGTAAACCAGCTCGTTGACCTGACCAGAGACGGTCAGCGACACCTTGCGGTTACCCTTGCGCGCGGTCGTAGCCTCAAGCTCGGCAACACGCTCTTCCAAATCTGCGCAGCAATCGCCGCCGAGATCGGCAGCCATGGCGCTGGTCGAATAGATGCTCGCGGCTGCGGCAACAGCAACGATGCCTCCCCGCTTCATCAGTCCCCCAATCATTGTCATCTCCATTTCGGACGTCGGGATCGCGAATCAACTTCTCACGTCCCGGCTAGATCGTTGTCCTGACGAGGGGCACGTGCACGCTTGCACACGCTGCTCGAACAGAACGCGCTACGCAGTTGACGCTACTAAGATACTTGAAAGATACGCTGCCGAGGTCCGGACCCTGCTGTGAGGGTGATGTCCGGA
>JBKEAX010000593.1:0-2738 GCA_047972825.1 Hyphomicrobiaceae bacterium
TCCAGGTTGACAGCCGCCGTGGAGAGGCGACCGTCCGCAAACGTGTGCAGATGATAGACGGGGTAATCTATACGGGTCTCTTCACCCTCACCTTTCGCACGTTTCTCGCGGCTCAGATCAATGGCGATGCTCGGCAATGTGGAAAGCGTAACGCCCGCGAAAGGCACCGCATTGGTGCGATGAACATGGCCCGCCAGAAGCCCTATCAGCGCATTATGACGTTCCAGACATTCGCATAGTAAACCGGCCTCCGGCGCTTCGCGGAACTGCAGCTTGGGGCGATCATCGAGTTCTATAGGCGGATGATGCGCAAAGACCAGTGTTGGCTTGCCGTTCGCTGCAGCCAGTTTTGCGTTCAAATGATCCGCCCTATCGCTGTCGAACCCGCCCAGGCCACCCATTTCCGTATCGAGGTACTGGGTATCGACGGCGATAAGATAAAGCTCCCCCAAATCGACAGCATACTGGGCAAAGCCGAATTCCGTGTCGAGATACCCATCACCTGCAAAGGCATCGAAATACGGCTTGCGGCGGTCACGATTGCCAATGGTTGTATAGAGCGGTGACTTGAGGCGCGTGAGTTCAGCGCGCGCGGCAGCATAATCGGCGGCGCTGGCATCGTGCGCGATATCGCCGGTGTGAATGACCACATCAACAGGCTCCGCCAACGAATTGATGGAATCGACGGTGGCCGCCAGGTCCGCGATACGGCCTGCAGCAGCAGGATTGGCCGTGGCAATGTGCGTGTCGGAGATCTGGGCAATGCGCATAGGTTCCGCCTGTCAAATATTCATTACGTGGCTTCACGGTGTCCAGGGTTAGCGCGCGCTGATGAAGGTTAACGCCCAATCTGGATGAATGGCTGGAGCCGAGCCAATGAAGATGGCACCGAATGTTGCCGACACCAGGAGCCACGTCCACGCGACGCACCCGCCGTTCACAGCGACAAAACCGCACGCATGACAACAAACAAGCCCGTACGAGCAGCACATAAGCACTCGCGCCGCATCCAATACGAAGAACCTGCCGCATACGTCAATATGAAGGGCCACCCTCGGCCACCTTGGGTCCGGACCCTGGCTGGCCGCTCTGCTTCGGTGTTCAAGTGTCTTGCCGTTTTGAACAAAAACATTCAAACAGTCGATATAGCGGTATAAGGCTTGGCTGCGATCTCAAATCAGGGGTATCAAACAAGCGATTGATATTGTGGATTTGACGTTTGGGGAGCGAACGGGCGTCGTTAATTTTCAGCGATCCCAGACAATAACGACAAGACCAACATCCTTGCACACAAGCACACCGGTGGACGCGCTGTAGGCACAGCACCGGTAGCCCTGCTGCAATGGTCACTTGCGACACAGAAAAATGAACGGTTGGCATATAAGCCAAACCGCAATGCGATGATTTTGGAGGCATATCAATGGGCGCAGAAACAAAGTTGGATGACCGTGTCGACACATCCGTTCCGCCCGCCGACGAGATCAAGACCACGACGTGCTATATGTGTGCGTGCCGCTGCGGGATCCGCGTCTACCTGAAGGACGGCAAAGTCCGCTACATCGAAGGCAATCGCGATCACCCGGTCAACAAGGGTGTGCTTTGCGGCAAAGGCTCAGCTGGCATCATGCAGCACTATTCGCCAGCGCGCCTCAAAGCACCGCTGTTGCGAACTGGTCCGCGCGGCTCCGGCCAGTTCAAGGAAATCACCTGGGACGAAGCGCTCGATATTGCGTCTGGTTGGCTGGGCCGTGTGCGCACGACAAACCCGCGCCGCCTCGCCTTTTTCACTGGGCGTGACCAGTCCCAATCGCTCACCAGTTGGTGGGCATTGCAGTACGGCACTCCGAATTATGCCGCCCACGGTGGCTTTTGCTCGGTCAACATGGCGGCCGCCGGCCTTTACACCTTTGGCGGCGCTTTCTGGGAGTTTGGCGAACCCGACTGGGAGCACACCAAATATTTCATGTTGTTTGGGGTCGCCGAGGATCACGGTTCAAACCCCATAAAAATCGGCCTTGGCAAGCTCAAGGAGCACGGCGCCAAGGTCGTTGCAGTAAATCCAGTGCGCAGCGGTTATGGCGCAATCGCCGATGAATGGGTCGGCATCAAGCCTGGAACAGACGGCGTATTCGTTGCCGCGTTGATCCATGAACTTCTAAGGACTGAACAAGTCGATCTTGACTACCTCGTTCGCTACACGAACGCGCACTGGCTGGTCATCGACGACCCTGGCGCAGAAGACCATGGTCTTTTTGCACGCTCATTCAACAAGGAGCCGTTCGCGTTCGATAAAAAGGCCGGCAAGATCGTCGATGCCAACGCGCCCGATAGCGCACCAGGACTTTCGGGAAGCTATACGCTGCCGGATGGACGCAAGGGCGTACCCTCATTCGAGCTGCTGGCCAAGCGCTTCATGTCGGAGGAGTACACACCCGAACAGGCTGAGAAAATCTCCGGCGTGGCCGGCCAGACCATTCGGCGTATTGCCGCTGAACGGGCGCCCGTCGCCTTCCAGGAAGAGATCGTTCTCGATATCCCTTGGACCGAGTGGGCTGGACGCAAACAGGACTAGATGATCGGCCGCCCGATCTCTAGGCACGCCATGCGTGGGATTTCGGCTCATTCCAATGGCTTCCAGACCTGCCGCATGATCCACGTCCTGCAGATCCTGCTTGGTACGATCGATTGCCCAGGCGGCTTTCGCTACAAGGCGCCCTATCCCAAGTGCATTCCCCCGC
>JBKEAX010000023.1:0-2835 GCA_047972825.1 Hyphomicrobiaceae bacterium
GCCGATGGTAGCCCTTGTAACCTGACTTCAACAGAGTTCCGGTTGCTGGAAGTCTTCATCAATCATGCAAATCGGGTTCTTACCCGGGATCAGATCATGGATTTGCTGAAGGGGCACGAATGGTCACCGCTTGACCGAAGTATCGACAACCTTGTTGCCAGACTGCGCCGCAAGATCGAACCCCCTGATGAAAGCCCGCACTTGATAAAAACCGTGCGTGGATTGGGCTACACATTCACGCCCCGTGTCCGCTCTGAAAGTGAGAGTTGAATATTTGCCACCACTTGGAAGGTGTGAAGTGTGTGGCGCGGTATTACTGTGGTGAAAGGGACTGGGCAACCGCACGTGCCAGGTCAGACTGCGAATATGGCTTGCGTAACAGTGCGGGTATTTGATCCATGCCGCTGCGGAGCAATACCTCTTCTGCATATCCAGTTGTTATCATGACGCGGACGTGCGGGAAGTGGTGTTTTATTTCACGCGCCAAGTCGATGCCCGATAGACCGCCTGGCATGACCACGTCGGTGAACACCAAATCGAAATCGGAATCTGCCGCCAGCAATTCCAGGGCTTCAACTGCGTTGGCTGCAATGTCGACGCGGTAGCCCAGCTCAACCAGACGTCGTTGCGTAAGCCTTCGGACACTTTCATTATCTTCCACAACGAGCACGCGTTGGCCGCCGCCGCTGGGTATCTGTGCGCCGTAAGCTGCTTGTGAGGTTGCGTTGTCGGCAGTTTTCACCGACGGCAGTAGAATCTCAACGGTTGCTCCAGCTCCAGGTGCACTGGTGATGGTGACGTTACCACCCGACTGCTTCACAAAACCGTAGATGGTTGCGAGCCCGAGCCCTGTTCCCCTGCCCGTGTCTGCGCTGCGTTTCGTGGTGAAGAACGGTTCAAAGGCGCGCGCCTGCACTTGTGCCGTCATGCCGTGGCCGGTGTCGGAAACCGACAGGACCACATAGTGCCCAGGCTCCAGGTCAGGATGAGTGGCGCTCATATCCTTGATGTACATATTGCGTGTTTCGATGACCAGGCGGCCGCCTTTTGGCATCGCATCGCGTGCATTTATTGCCAGGTTGAGGACGGCGTTTTCAACTTCGCCTGGATCGGCTTCTGTCAGGGCAAGATCGCTGCTGAGAACGGTTGATACGTCGATGTTTTCACCAATGGTTCGCCGCAGAATTTCTGTCAGCCCGAGCACGAATTCATTGAGGTTGATATGCCGCGTTTCCAGAAGCTGCCGGCGCCCGAACGTCAAAAGGCGGTCGGTAAGCCGTGCTCCGATTTCCGCGGCGTCCCGAGCTTCACGAACCAACATCAAAGAGTTTTCATCTTTGAGCTGCATCTCAAGCAGTTCGACATTGCCGATGACCACTGTAAGGATGTTATTGAAGTCATGCGCGATCCCGCCTGTCAGCTGGCCGATTGCCTCCATCCTTTGCGCTTGCATCAATTGCGCTTCCTGACGCTTTTCGGCGGTGATATCGCGAATGACGTAGAGGTGGCCTAACCTTTGCCTGCCTGGCGTTTCGATGATGGTGGAGACCACGGAACCTGGAAAGAGCTCCCCGCTGTTACGGCGAAATTCAGTTTGGCGTGCGGTGGCACTGGCATCAGGGCTCGGTCCGGCGCGCCGTCTGCACTCTTCGATCCAGTCGTCCCGTTTGGCAAAAATCACCTCGGATGTTTGGCCTTCTATATCTTTTGCCGCGTAGCCAAACACGCGGGTAAAGGCAGGGTTGACCGTGCTGACACGCATGTCTGCATCAACGATGATGACCGGGTCGGGCAGGCATTCGTAGACGGCGCGGAACCTTGCCTGCTGGTGCGTTAGCTGTTCCTCGGCAACTTTCTGCTTGGACAGGTCAATCAAAACACCGGTGAAGAATGTTTCACCCTGTGCGGTGAATTCACCAATCGACAAATGCAACGGCAGAAGCCGGCCGTCCTTATGCCGGCCGGTCACTTCCCGGCCAATTCCAATGATGTGATTTTCACCGGTTTCCAGGTACCGGCCGATGTGGTGGTCGTGGTGCCGGCGGTCATTGCCATGCATGAGCAAGGAGACGTTGCGCCCGACCAGCTCATGGGCGTCGTAACCAAACATTTTGCAGAGCATTGGGTTGACGGTGCGAATGGTGCCTTTCGATGTGATTGAGAGTATGCCTGCAACAGCGGATTCAAGAATCGCATTGAGGATCAATGCCTCGACGGTGCGTGTTTGCGATACGTTTGAATCTATATTCATTTGAGCGGCATCCTCACGTCATGTCAGCCATCTTCAGGCTTGCAAATATTGAGGCCACTGGCTTTTAGACATGTCAACGGTGGTCAGCGTTCCGGCTTCTGGCAGGGTGTGCATAGAAGTTGGGGTTACGTGCCCTTTTTGCGCTGATGTACGACATGCTCGAAATGCAGAATGTTGGCTGCGGCGATAGCCGATACTTTGCATAATAAGTGTCATTTTTATCGTTAGATGTGGCTTTACCACACACCATCAACAGCCTTTCCATTCATTACAAGCGGCCATGTCTATGTCGAAAACAATCATATGATCTTTGTAAAAAACATATCACTGTCAGATGATTACGCGTGTTGAATTAATTTCTGGGTTAAAATGGTCTCATGGCGCTTGATCGCGGTGCCCATAATTAGAGCAGCATTCTGCCTACAACTTGTACTTGAATCTGCGGAGTCGAGTCGACTACCCTAAAACGCACAACAAGCAGGCAAATATTTGGAATTCGGGACGAACGCCTAGGTGAAGTTGATCCTGACCGCTCCAGCGGCCGGACCACGACGACCAGGAGATCGACCCATGATCGAAATTGT
>JBKEAX010000028.1:0-2122 GCA_047972825.1 Hyphomicrobiaceae bacterium
AATCTTTTTCTATTGGATATTTAAAATTGCATCATTTAAATTAATCCAATAAAAATCCCCAATTCAATAAGTTGCGAGAATGCGGGAAATTTCGGCCAGTATCCACGTTTGGCTATTCCCATGATCGAAGCCTTGCAGCAGAGGTACGGCGTGAAGCTGTCCTATGTATATCTTCGGCCGGCAAACCTCATTTGCTTTCGGGCGGTGGGGGCCTACGGCACATCAGCTCCCCATGCCTGGGAGCAAATGTTCTTGTGGCTGAACGAACGCCAGCTGCGAGGCAAGGTGAAGCGTGGGTTTGGGCTGTCGCATTTCGATCCGCGCCAAACCTCTGCTGAAAAATGCCGTTACGAAGCTTGCATCGACCTTCCCGATTGCCTGCCGATTTCGGCATGGGAGCACATGCTACCGCAGAAACTGCCTGGCGGGGCCTATGCCCGTTTTCGCCATGTGGGATCTCACACCAAAATTGGCGAAGCGATAAGCGAAATCAGAAACAGTTGGATAGACAACAAAGATATTATCCTTGCAACAGGCAGGCCGCTTGTCGAAATCTATCTGGATGATCCAATGTTCTGTCCTCCCGACAAGCGGCGCACCGATCTGTGTCTGCCAGTTGCGTTTGCTGACGAGCAGGCTCCGGACCCGAATACATTGAGCATCAACCAATAGTCTGAACCTTAGGCGGCGTTCGCTTTTCACGGAATCGCGAACGCGCGCTATTTTTTTATGTTGAGCATGTTCTTCACGCCGAACCGCGTACACTTCGGCTGAACATGGGGCATCGCATGGTCTTTACCTTGGTGCGTTTTGCCGCCACAGTCGGCGCGTCAAAGACAATTTACTCAGTGAGGGCAACCGCACATGGCCAAGATTGACGAAACGCGCCCGTTCATTCCTGTGCGCATAGCCGTGTTGACGGTATCGGATACGCGTGTGCTGGCCGATGACAAATCCGGAACAGTGCTGTCAGAGATGATCGCAGAAGCGGGCCACACACTCGCCGACCGGGCCATCGAGAAGGATGACGTTGATGTTATTCGCGCCCGCGTCTCAGGCTGGATCAACGATCCTGAGATCGATGTCGTAATCAGCACCGGAGGGACGGGCTTCACTGGACGGGATGTAACGCCGGAAGCCATAAAGCCGCTCTTCGAAAAAGAGATCGACGGCTTCTCCGCAATCTTTCACATGCTTTCATACCAGAAGATCGAAACATCCACGATCCAATCACGCGCGTGCGGTGGTGTTGCCAGCGGAACTTATATCTTCTGCCTGCCGGGATCACCCGGCGCGTGCAAGGACGCTTGGAATGGCATTTTGAAATTCCAGTTCGACAACCGGCATCGTCCCTGCAACTTCGTTGAGATCATGCCACGTCTTGAAGAGCACCGCCGCGGCTGACCTGCCAGCACGCCAGTGGCAACCCGCCGGCAATTTAAATAAATGCGAGCCGGCACAATTACTCTTAATCGAGTAAAGCGATGCTTCGATGCGAGTAAATATGCGGCCGGGGTATCAGTGGCGCCTGCACGAGGCGTGGGATCATAATTGCTCACCCGACTACTCTTCGCACCTTGCCCGGCGCAAATTTTCTGAATAATCCGCGCAACATTGCGTGCAATCAAATTAGCAAGGACTTCTGTCACTTAAATATCGTCCGCTGCTGCCTAAATACTATCTTGGACAAACTGCAGACATGGCATACACCGGAAGGATGGTTTTCGTGCGCGAACATCGACTCGACGGTCTTTTCAACCCAAAATCAATTGCGGTTTTTGGTGCCAGCGATTCGCGCGCCTCCGTTGGCGGGCTCGTCTACGACAACCTGCTGGGTTCTGCGTATGCTGGTGCGATTTATGCCATCAATCCGAAACACCGCACGATCCGGGGCAAGGTCTGTCACCACTCTATCGCAGAGGTAAAAGAGCCGGTAGATCTCGCCGTCATCGCCTCGCCGGCCAAGAGCGTGGCAGGCATCCTTAACGACTGTGGCATCAACGGCATTCGCAATGCCGTAATCATCACGGCAGGATTTGGGGAAACGGGCGACGAGGGGCGCGATGCACAAAACGAACTGCATGACATTGCAAGACGTCATGACATCCGGTTCATCGGTCCC
>JBKEAX010000082.1:0-1662 GCA_047972825.1 Hyphomicrobiaceae bacterium
CGATAGAAGACTTCGTCAAGGCAGTGCAGGCAAAAGGCTCCGAATGGGTCATGAGTGGCACGGGGCAGGGCGCGGAAGATTCGATGCTGACTGATTTCCTCAATGCAACATATGAATTGAAGATGAGTTACCGGCCGCTGAAAGGTGGCGGTGCGGTCGCAAAGGAACTGGCTGAGAAAAAAGCAGACTCAACCGTGAACAATCCCTCCGAGCAGTCCAAGTACTATGCGGAGGGTCTTACCAAACCGATCATTGCCTTCACCGCCAGTCGATTGCCGACCTACCAGAAGATTCCCGCCTTGCGCGAAACCGGCATGGACTTCCAGTATTTAATGCAACGCTCCGTCGTGGGCGCGCCAGGCATGTCAAAGGCAGCGCAATCGTACTATCAGAACTTGTTCAAGAATTTTTTTGCAAGTCCTGCATGGCAGGAGTACCGCGAGAAGTTCAGTCTCGGCGGAGAGTTCCTCACTGGCGACGCTTTGCGGAGCTATTGGATGAAGGAGCGTGAGAAGCATGCACGCTGGAAAATGGCGCTTGAGATCATGCTTCTAAAAGGCAATGCAGGTGGTCAACGCTGATGGGCAACGATTAGTGTTGCTTCAAGAGGTGGCGGTCCGGCGGCTTTAACGCAGGCCCCAATGCTGCTTGATTTTGCGGATCAGGAAGTCGCGCCAGTGGAAATCAGAACCACGCTCCTGGTTGCAGGCGTGACAGGCTGCCACTGTAAAGGCGCTCGTATGCCGCGCGTCATTCCCTGGAAACAAATGCTCAATAGTTATCCTCCGCGCAGGCAGAGGACAGGTGATATTGCTTTCATCTGGCAATTCCATTGGCTGGCCGCAATAAAAACACCGTCCTTCCTGCTCAAGATATAACCGCATATAGCGTTGCGGTCGCGGTCGCGGCGGATTTTGCAGCGGCCGTGCGCGCCGCATTTTGGTGTGTCGCTTGTTCTTGTGCAGCAGGCCAGCTTTTGGTGGATAGCGAGTATTCGCCAATTCATACTCCCATTTGAATGCAACACTTATGGCCACAACCGCATTAGAGCATGTTCAGCCGAAGTGTACGCGGTTCGGCGTGAAGAACATGCTCAAGACAAAAAAGAGCGCGCGCACGATGTCGTGAAAAGTGAACGCGATCTGGAATTGCAAGCTTGAGGATTTTTGCACATTGTCGGCCGAGTGGCAGGTGCGCGGTGTAGCAATGGTTGAAGTTGTCGGATGTCGTGACTATTTGGCCGCATAGAAACAGATGACGTGAGGCTATGATGGCTCGCACAGACGCGATGAGTGAACGTGACATTTCGGCAAATCGTAAGACGCGCGTTGTCGCCTGGGATCTGCCGATCAGGTTGTTCCACTGGACACTCGTGGCACTGCTCATATTTGCGTGGGTCAGTTACCGCTACGCGGAAGACTTCGAGGATTTTCTTTTGAAGATGCACCGCTGGAATGGTCTGGCGATACTCACGTTGCTGGTCTGGCGCGTGCTGTGGGGCTTTGCCGGTTCGTCAACGGCACGATTTGCGAATTTCGTGAAGGGCCCAAAAGCGGCGGTCGGCTATGGACGCGATCTCGTCATCGGTCGGCCGCGCCGCTACCTGGGGCATAACCCGCTTGGCGCTGCCATGGTGATCGTGATGCTGGCAGTCGTAATGGC
>JBKEAX010000139.1:0-1596 GCA_047972825.1 Hyphomicrobiaceae bacterium
CCGTTTTCAGTAACAGCCAACCACTAACCGTCACAAACTACACGCATAGGTTGAAATATGACAATTCAGGTTACCGGTAAAAATGTCGATGCAGGCGAAGCCTACAAAAGCTATGCTCTCGACAAAATTTCGACTGTACTTGAGAAGTATATCGGCCCCGAAATCTCTGGCCATGTGCGTCTTGAGAAAGATAAAACCGGTTTCCGCACCAATTGCTCAATCCGTCTTCGCACAGGTCTTCTTGTCGAAGCTCATGGTGATGGCGGGGATGCTTATGCCAGTGCCGATGCGGCCATCGATCGTCTTGAAAAGAGAGTACGGCGCTATAAAAGACGGTTGAAGAACCACCACAATGGCCGCGATCATGACACTTTCGGAGATGAAAGCTTCGCCAGAGACTATACCGTCCAGGTTTCAGAGGATGAGGACAACGGACCAACGCCCGAACATCCGATGATTATCGCCGAGGCAGAGCGCGGCATTCGTGCTTTGACGGTGAGCGCTGCGGTCATGCAGCTCGATCTTTCGGAGAATCAGTTCCTTGTTTTCAGAAATGCTGCACACGGGGGCCTAAATGTGGTGTATAGACGCCCCGACGGGAACGTTGGCTGGATTGATCCAGCCGAAGAAGTTGCTGATAAACGTGTAAACGCAGGTGAACTTCAAAACAGCTGAGTAAAGGCGGACAGGCTGCCGCAACTTTGGCATGTTTTTTGAGTTTGCATACCGGTAGGGACCCTAGGCCGATGATGGACAGGTGCCTTGGCTAGAGCATGTTCAGCCGAAGTGTACGCAGTTCGGCGTGAAGAACATGCTCAATAAAAGAAAATAGAGCGCGTTCGCGGTTCCGTGAAACGTGAACGTGATCTAGCCTAACCGGATGGGGTTGAACTAGGGTCAGCCTAAACAACGAGCAACTGCGTTGCCGACAGGGTGGGGCCGTGTTCGGGTGAGTGCCATCGAGGCAAAAAGGGACGGAGCCGAAGCCGGGGGACAAATGACTTCCGGCATGAATCTTCCTAAACTTTGACGAGTGGGACGCAAACAATGGATCTTGGCGATCACCTGGCAAAGGACGGCGTCATTGCTTCGCTAAAGGCGAAAAGCAAAAAACAGGCGCTGCAAGAGCTTGCCCAACGTGCCGCGGAGGTTTCGGGCCTTGAGCAACGCGACATATTCGATGCCTTGCTGCAACGCGAGCGGCTTGGCTCCACTGGTTTCGGTCGTGGCATTGCCATTCCGCACGTCAAGTTCCGAAGCCTGAAATCGATCATTTGTATTTTTGCGCGTATCGAGACGCCGATCGATTTCGATGCACCAGACAACGAGCCAGTGGATCTGGTGTTTTTGTTGCTCGCGCCTGAACATGCATCCGGCGATCACTTGAAGGCGCTTGCGCGCATTTCACGGCTTGTGCGTGAACCCGCCATGCTCGAACGTCTGCGCACCGCACCTGATGCTGAAGCGTTGCGAGAAGTGCTGGTTTCCCCTGCCACATCCCACGCCGCGTGAGAACCTGTTGCTGAGGCTTGACCCTCACAACCACAACAGCAGATGAAAACCAATGTGCTTGCAGAAGCCGTGATGCGTCTGCGC
>JBKEAX010000157.1:0-1699 GCA_047972825.1 Hyphomicrobiaceae bacterium
TGGCCAGCACACGCGCGACAATGACTTGATCGTCAACGTGATCGAAAACAAAAAACTGACGAACGTGCGGGCCTCCGGCAAGGACGAAGCCTTGAGCCTGACACCCCCGATGCGGCTTTCGCTGGAGCGGTCGCTGTCCTACATCAACGACGATGAGCTGGTGGAGATCACGCCGGATTCAATTCGACTGAGAAAACGCTGGCTGGACCCCAACGAGCGCAAGAAGCAGGAACGCAAGCGCGAGGCGCAAGTGGCATAGGTCGCGTTCACTTTTCACGGAAACGTGCACGTGCTCTATTTTTTATTTTGAGCGTGTTCTATCACGCCGAACCGCTGCACACTTCGGCTGAACATGCTCTTATTTTATTTTGAGCATGTTCTTCACGCCGAACCGTTGCACACTTCGGCTGAACATGCTCCAGGGTCCGGGCTCTAGAATACCGGGGTAATCAAACAGGGTTTTGAGAAAATGAAAGGGCCTGCTCCTATTTCGGGGGCGGGCCCTTGCGCGTTGCAGTCACTGAAAGGCGGCATGGACCGTATATGTTTCAGACTGCGCGGGCACGCATTAACCATGCCTGGAAACCATACCTCATTGCGGACGCTGCAATATCAGCGCCTTAACCAATCTATTTAAGCTCTCGTTGACTCATGAAGGAGCAAATTCGACATAATTTTTGGGTAAATACGAGAGTTACCATGAAGCGATATGTCACCAGTCAGGGCTGCCACGTCATTCAGCGCAACGACTTCGACAACCTGATGATGAAAAGCTATGCGGGCTGGCATGCGAGTTCTCCCGTCTTGGTCTTCATGACAGGTGCTGCCTGTAGCGCAACGGGTTATGCCCTGGTATTCGCGCCTGCTGCAATCCCAGCATTGGCCTTTGCCATGACCATCTTGATGTTGAGCGCAGCGGGCTTGATGTATTTCAGCTTGCTCGCGACCGGAGAGATCATCGAGGTGCGATTTAACATGTCAGACGGGGAGGTGCATCTGCTCTACCGGGGCCGGACCGCGCATACCCAGTGGACAATACCGCTGGACGATTGCGTTGGGGCACGCATGGCGCTGCACTACGATGAAAGGGGAATAAAAATCGTAACCCCAGTGCTCGACTTGAAGAATGGCAGAGACATCGCCCTTCCGAGAGGAACGTCTTGGAATGAGATCGAGACTGTACGCGCGTTGATCGAAAGCCGGCAGGACAAAACTGCCGAGGCATGGGCGCGGAAAGCCAAGGCTATCAAATCGGGATATATCGGGCGCGGGTAGAGCCCGTTCCCATTTCATGGATCATTGACATTCTGGCTTCAGCAAGTAAACGGCAGATCCGGCACGGCACGCTTAGGGCCCGGACCCGAATTGTATTGATGCCAGATAGTCCGTATGCACACCTTAATCGCGACACCAAAACCCTTGCCACATCAACACGCTATAACATAACGTATTGATGCGGATATGCACACGCTCGCGTAGGGGCATGTTCGCCACGCGGTTCCGCCGAACACTGTAGCTGGGCATGCTTTACCAAATGAAGCGCGTTTGCCACGCGGAACCGACACATACTTCCAATTTATCTGCGCTATGGAGGCACAGACATGAAAAAGTTCGTTCTCGCACTTGCTCTTTCGGCACTCGCGATACCGCAGGCTTTCGCAGATGAGAAGCCGACGGAAGAAGAAGCGAAAAAGATCAC
>JBKEAX010000222.1:0-4713 GCA_047972825.1 Hyphomicrobiaceae bacterium
CCTTATGCGGATCAGGCGGCCTTACTCAGGCTCGCCTTCACTTCGCCGAAGGCCCACTCTACCCAGGGCAACAGCGCCGCGACGTCGGAGGTTTCGACCGTTGATCCGCACCAGATCCGAAGTCCGGAGGGAGCATCGCGATAGGCACCAAAAGCAAATGCCACACCTTCGTCTTCGAGCAGCGCCACAACGCCTTTCGCCACCCGCGCCTGAACATCCTGCGACATTGCCATCACATCGGGATCTACAATCTTCAGACAAACAGAGGTGTTCGACCAGGTCGCCCGGTCTTCGCCAAGGTTGGCGATCCACGGGGTCCGCTCGATCCAGTCCCAGACCACCTGCGCGTTGGCGTCTGCGCGGCGTTTCAAGTCCGTCAACCCGCCGATGCGTTCGGCCCAGGACAGGGTATCAATGTAATCCTCGACAGCCAGCATCGACGGCGTGTTGATGGTTTCGCCCTCGAAAATACCAGCGTTGAGTTTACCGTTCTTGGTCAACTGGAAGAGCTTCGGCAAGGGCCGCGGCGGCACATACGTTTCCAGTCGTTCGATGGCGCGTGGCGAAAGGATCAGCATACCGTGCGCGGCTTCCCCCCCCATAACCTTCTGCCAAGAAAAGGTCAGCGCATCGACCTTTGACCAGTCGATGTCCTGCGCAAACGCCGCCGATGTCGCATCGAGCAACACAAGACCTTTACGATCTGCGGGAATGAAATCGTAATTTGGCAGGCGCACGCCAGCCGTAGTGCCGTTTGCCGTCATGACGACATCCCGGCTGAAGTCAATTCTGGAAAGGTCCGGCAGCTTGCCGAAGGACGGCTGTTCGGTTCTCAGATCATCAAGCTTCAATTGCTTGACGGCATCCTTGACCCAGATGGCGCCGAAACTCTCCCACGCCAGCACATCCACGCCGCGCGCGCCCAGCAGCGACCACATGGCCGCTTCGAATGCGCCCGTGTCGGACCCTGGCATGATGGCGCAAACAAAATCTTTGGGAACGCCGAGAACTTCTTTTGTCTTGTCAATGGCCAGTTTCAGCCGTGCCTTGCCCACCTTGGAGCGATGCGAGCGGCCAAGCAATGCACCTTCGAGCGCCGCCAGCGACCAGCCGGGGCGTTTGGTGCAAGGACCAGAAGAAAAATTGGGATTGGCCGGCCTGGTGGCTGGCTTTGCAGTTGCGGTCATGTCGCTACCCTTCCAGATAGAAGCCCCTCGTTGGGGAGGGGTGGCCCACGGCAGGGTCTAAGGGCAATGCATGTAACGGTCAATTGCCTATTATTGCGACAAATGCAGCTTTCCCCGAGTGTGACCACCGGAGGGGAGCAGCAGCGACCAGTGTGGCGCATCTGGCATGTGGCATTCCAAAGAGCCTTACCTAGGGTCCGGACTCAATAACAATAGGTCCAAGACAGTCCGGGTTTGTTTGCCTGGAAGGCGCGCGAGTACCGGAAATCTGGTTGATTTCCAAGTGAGCGCAACGCACCAGGCGGGCAAACCCGGGCTACCCGGAGGGTCGCCAACCGAGACGAAATATGCTGCGCGTTCTTCGCTTGAATATGCCCGGCATGTCCTGCGCTCCGCCCACTTGCCTCTTTCGCCTCGGATGACGATCTTGCGGACTCATTGCTATTGGGTCCGGACCCTAAGACGCTGCCTGGATTGCGCAAAGCCCAAAGCTGAGGGCTCACAAGAACTGACTCAGGACTTGGCCGTACCAGACTGCCCGCGAGACTGTTTATGCATGTTGTTGACGGAAGACCGTTGCGTGCCCTTGCCGTTGGCGCCTGCTTTTCCCTTGGCGTCCTTTCTCGCTGCCGCCAAGCCCCCGCCCTGACGACTACTTTTATCGTCGGAGACCGCCTTTTCATTTTTTTGGGAAGGCTTGGCATTTTTGGTCGACCGGCGCGGACGAGCCGGTTTTCCGGGCTTTGACAAGTCATCGCTGGATGCAGTCAATCTGGCAACACGTTGGCCCTGCGATGCGTGTGCTGTTTTTGCCGCCTCCCAATAGGCTTCCATACGCCCGACAAAGCTGGCCACGTCCTCTGCGAACAGTGTCGCGCCTTTTACCTTGAGTTCGTCACGGATTTCATGTTGACGCGCCTTCGCTGAGCGGATCAAGCCGTCCAGCGCGGCCGCTTCAGCACCCGTTGCATTGAGACTGTCCGCCGTACCGATCAACACATAAAGATCGTGATCTGTTCCGAGCAGTTCAGACATGTCCTTTGCCAGCGCTACACGTGCAGCGAAGTGCTCCGGCCACGCCCGCGAAATAAGCGCCATGTGCCGCCAATGCGCCTGCACAGCCTTGCGCCATTCGTGAAAGTCTTCATCCTCGCCACGTTGATAAGCTTTGTGCATGCCGGTTACGCCTGCATCATAACTACGTGCAAGGCCGCGACGAACCACTGCAAACGACTTCGATTTCAGCTTCAATTTATCGACAGCGCTGGCTGCACGCTCAAGCGCCGCAACGGTGCTGGCTACGCGCTCGCCAACGTCGACGCCGCCATGGGCGCTTGTCTCTTGGCCAACTCCGTCGGCAATCATCAAAGCAGCCAAACGCGATTTACCCATCGACTGGGCCGCCAACATCTCCGCAGTCTTGGCAATCACAGCCTTGTCGCGAAGCACTGAGAGTTCCCTGGCAATATCACCGTAACGCTTGTTTTCGCGTTTGTAGTCGGATGGCGATAAACCCGGACGCATTAGCTTCAAGAGCGCCCGCACACGCTTCATCGCCTTCCGGGTTTCATGGATTGCAACGTCAATGTCCTTACCAGATCGCAGCAACTTGCTCGCCGCGGCTATCTGCTCGTGCACAATTCGGCGCCAGCCCGCCCTTGCCGGCTCATCAAATTTCAGGTGGTAGGACATCAATAAAACCACGCTCTACTGTTCAGCAGCGATAGCCTGGATCGGCCTCCACCTGAAATTAGGGGGGTAAACTGTCATAATCCATTCATAAATTTGCCTTGCAAGGCCGTGGTTAACCTTCGCAGCTTCAGCGCCAGATCTCAGCCTGCGCCAGCCAATCTTTTAACCGCAAGACTGGATCTGGTGCTGTCATGAAATCTGTGATCACCGCCACGCTGTCAGCTCCTGCGGCAATGACGCCTGGAGCGCGCTCGGGTGTGATGCCGCCAATCGCCACGAGCGGTACGTCAGCGATGCGGGATTTCCATTCAGATATTCGATCAAGGCCCTGCGGCGCCCATTTCATTGCCTTCAGCCTTGTTTCATAGATCGGCCCCAACGCGACATAGTCTGGCTGGGCGGCAAGTGCGATGTCCAGTTCCTCCAGCGAATGCGTTGAAATCCCAAGCCGCACTCCTGCATCCTTTATTGCTGACATATCAGCCGAAGCGAGGTCTTCCTGGCCGAGGTGGATATAGTCACACCCCAATTCAATTGCCGTCTGCCAGTAGTCGTTAACGATCAACTGGCACTGGTGCACTGTGCAGACTTCCCTGGCGTGTGCAATCTGCCGCCGAATATCTTCATTGGAGACATCCTTCGCCCGAAGCTGCACGGTCCTTATGCCAAGCGGCACCAGCCGGGAGATCCAATCGCTATCGGGGAGAATGGGATAGAAAACATCAAGCTGCGGCAATGCTGCATCCACGCTGCGGTTGATCATGACGATGTTGACTTTGTTTCAGGAGCTGCACCCAGATCGAAGAATGGGGTGCCCGCAACGGGCGTTGACGGCGATGCCATTTCACGCGGCTCCATCAATCCAGATTCGAAGGCCGCACGTCCAGCCTCCAGAGCCTTGGCGAAGGCTTGAGCCATACGCACCGGGTCACCAGCCTTTGCAACCGCGGTATTCAACAGCACTGCGTCATAACCCATTTCCATGGCCTCGGACGCGTGCGAGGGCGCTCCTATACCCGCATCCACCACCAGCGGCAGGTCCGGGAAATAGTTCCGCATGGTCTTCAATGCGTAGCGATTGTTGAGGCCAAGGCCCGTCCCAATCGGTGCGCCCCAGGGCATCAGCACTTCACAACCCGCACCGACGAGGCGCTCTGCCGCTCCCAGGTCTTCCGTTGTGTAGGGGAACACCTTGAAGCCGCGCTTGTTGAGTTCTACGGCCGCCTCGACGAGACCGAAAAGGTCCGGCTGCAGGGTGTCATCATTGGCGATCACTTCCAGCTTGATCCAATCCGTATCGAGCAATTCGCGCGCCATCTCTGCCGTCGTTATCGCTTCCTTGGCAGAACGGCACCCGGCCGTGTTGGGCAACAAGTGCACGCCCAGTGCCTTGACCAACGAAAGGAAGCGTTCTCCGGTTTTTCCGCGCGCTGCCTCACGCCGGAGGGACACTGTAACTATGCCTGCGCCGGAGGCACGCACCGCCTCGCTCATAACCTGTGGTGAGGGATAAAGTGCGGTGCCCAAAAGAAGGCGCGAGGCGATCTCGTTACCGTAGAAGGCGAGCGGGCGAAGTTTGGGTGCGGAAGTCAGATGTGCTGTCATGGCGGGAATGTAGAACACTCGGAAAGAAAATTACAGGTGCTGGCATGCCAGAGACTGGGACCGTACGGGAACCCAGGCCGGGCTTGGCGGAAAATGTGGCAGTGGGGGTCAGTGGGCCAGCACGGCACTCAGAGTCCGGCTTAATTCCGACACGGCGATCGGCTTGGTCAGCACTGGGCAGTTCAGCCCCTCTATCTCGGCGTGAGAATCATAGCCGGTCATGAAAATG
>JBKEAX010000263.1:0-2745 GCA_047972825.1 Hyphomicrobiaceae bacterium
ATTCGACATCCAAGCTGTTGTCTCTCACGTATTGCAGGAGTTCATCGGCGTTGATTGTACAGGTGCGGGCTGCCTTTTCATCAAAGTCCCAAACTGGATCTATGATTGCAGCCTTCTTCGTATTCGGACAGACCACCACGTATTGGATAGAGCCAGTCTTGCCGTCATGAAATCCTTTTACGAGCGGTTGCGGTGATTTGGTCATGACAGATCCACCCATGCATGTCGTAACGCGCACCGGTTTGCGCATTCTGATTTTTATTGCGGTTTAGATGGTGCGCTATCTTCAAAACTCAAGCAGGCGGTCGGCCCCGGTTCTGGAATAGCGACGTGTTGGGGCTTTCAAAAGGATTCGCATGGAGCAGAGCTGAATCTACGCCAATCAGGACATGCTCAAAAATGCATTTTCAACTTTAAGTTGATAGCATAACGCACTCGGAGGAAATATAAAAAATATGAGATTGCCAATATAACGTTGGCGGTCAATCTGTCATGGGACCAATAAGTGCCGCATACATAGCATTATGCTCAACCCGCATCATATACTCGGCGTCTCATCTAATGCCGGCCCAAAGGAAATCCGCCAGGCTTACTGCCGTCTTCTCAAACGGCTTCACCCCGATGTATCCGCGCAAGATCCAGGAAAGCGTGAGCTTCTCCATCAGGTCATCTCTGCATACAGGCAACTGAAGCGCATACAGGCAAACGCACACCCAGCAGCCAGAAGCGCGCCGCGACTGTTTGGGTGGACCGGAATTGCTTTTGCCGCGAGTCTCGTCTGCGCGTTGCTGGCTGTGCTGGAGTTTTACGTCCGCGTGGTTCCCTCTGTTTCACCGCAACTCAGCGTTGGTGAACCTGGCATAAAACAGGCAAACGCAACTGATCCGGATGCCGCGGCAACAACGCCTCAGCGTTGGACAAGTAATAACATCGTCGCACTTGAGAAAAATGCGACGGGACGTGTTGGTCAAAGCCTTCAACCGCACGGCTACGTTGCCGGGGCAGGCGCGCTTACGCATTCCGGGGTAATGGCGTCGGAAGTCAACGCGGCCCCATTGGATGATGATTTTGCCCTAGTGCAGCCGAACACGGGACCAGTGTTGCAAGAGCCAAACAGTGTTTTCCAAATTGCTCCCACTCCAGCGATCCCACGCGCGCCTGCAATCGCCCCGATATCTGTGGTCGCGAGCATAATAGACAATCCTGAGCCTGAAGCTGTCCTGGCACCACTTAGCCAGCATCCACCCAACATGCCGCAAAGAACAACGGACATTACATCGATTGATGTGGGAACCGGAGAGCTTATAGGAAAATCGATATTACCGTTCGAGACTGTGGCCCGCACAATTCCCTTTCCGACCCGCAATGGAGGCATGGTGCCAAGCCAGCTTTGGCGCGTTTATCGCGACAGGAGGTTCGACATATCCATATCCTACCCGCAAAAATTGCTGCCCGACAGAAAATGGTCGAAAGATTCAAAAGATCGGTTGTTCAGCGCGCGTGATGGAAAGGCGTTGCTTCGCGTTATTACCGAATCAGCGCCAGAAGACGGGCAGCTTGCGCAGGATATGAGTAAAAGAATTGCCAAACGATATGGCGGCATACCAATTGAAACAGAGTTGTTTGACAACGGGTATTTGCTTCGTGGCAGTTATGGTGGCGAAATATTCCTGGAGCGTTTTGACCGGTCGTGCTCTGCGCGCTTTTCACACCGCACGCTGCTCGTTTATCCCGCAGGTATGAAGCAGGAGTTCGAGGTGCTGGCCGAAAAGCTCATCAGCAACACGATTGTCAGGCAGAATTCGAAAAGATCCTGTGCCGCAACGGCCTCGCACTCCAGCCGATAGTGTATCCGGCCACTTTTTGCGACATGAATTTACTGTTTCTCAACCTTTGATCGAAACGGCGTTTACGCAACAGTAAGCACAAGGCTGCACAATAGCCCCACGCATGAAGTGTGGGGTTTATTGGTATGCGGAAATTCAGTAGTCATTGTAAGTTGGATGGCGTTAGAAAACCGATCGCAAGAGGTTTTCGCACATTCCAAACGCTGATGCTGGTCGGTGTCACACTCGCGGGTTGTTCTCATTTCAATGGGGCAACGACGGAGCGGGCTTCAAAGTCGGCTTCGGGCTACGAAAAAAAACAGCAAAAAAAATCAAGTCAAATTGCCAACAGGAAATTGCGGCAACGCGTGCGCAACATTCCAACCCCAAGCAAAGGGATGCTCAATCCTCCAGCACAACCAGATTGTGTTACGGCTCAGCGCGATCCCATGACAACGTCATCAAAAGTGGTGGCTGATGTCCCTCAGGCTCATGCGGATCAATCGGCTGAACAACAAGGCGTCCTGGCGGCCAGAACAATCGTTGAATTTGAACGCGACTGCTATCGCAACGCGGAACACGAAACGCGCCAGAAGCTTGAGAAACTGCAAAAGGCCGTTCGCGTCACCAAGCAGGCAATCCAGACATTCGACGTGAAGTGATGAGCGTGCCCGTGCGGCAAAGCCGCGGCGCTCCAGGGTCCAGACCCTAGAGCATGTTCAGCCGAAGTGTACGCGGTTCGGCGTGAAGAACATGCTCAAAACAAAAGAAAATAGATCACGTTCGCGATTCCATGAAAAGTGAACGTGATCTAAGCGATAACGACATGCATAAGATCAATATTAAAGCGCGCCACGATTCCTAAAATCGCAGCGCGCTTTAAAAGCTCTCGGGGTGTTGCTCCAGGGCTTTTATTCGC
>JBKEAX010000401.1:0-5502 GCA_047972825.1 Hyphomicrobiaceae bacterium
GCGGGTAATCTCCGGCGCATCAGGCGAGGCATAAAGATCCGAAAGATCCCACTCAGGCATGGCGCCAAGGTTGAGCGTCGGGTTACCCGAAGCCGTGTCGGCGGCAGCCGAAAATTCGCCGCAGGAATTGATGAGTGCACGCTGAATCAGCGTCATGCCATAGCTCCGATCATGAGGTGGAAAAGAGAAAATCTGCAGGTTCGACGCAATGTGACCGCCCCGCCCGTTATTTTCAAGGCGATCGAGCCAACGCCTTCATGAAACGCCGATTTTCCGGCCTTCAACCGGCACACCAACCCCAAGCGTATCAACCCCGAATTCATCCCAAAACTACCCCCCACCAGCCAAAACGCGCCGGGATGGGCAATGTGGAAACCAGTTGTTTACCTAACTCGGGCACCCTCTGGCGTGTTGAGTTTTTCGCTGTTGACCACGTGTCCTGTTTGGGCACATGCCACTACAACCAGCGGGAAGTAATCTGTAGCGTTTGAAGAGTTGAGTGCCAAATGGCCAAGCGTGTACTTATTGTCGATGACGATCCGGCCCAGCGCCGTATTCTCGAAGAAACCATCAAGCGGATGGGATTCGAGACCAAGATCCTAGGTTCCGGTGAAGCCGCCATCGACATGCTCGAAGGCCCGGAATGCGCTAACATCTCACTTGTATTGCTGGACCTCGTCATGACCGGCATCGACGGCATGGGCGTGCTTGACCGGCTGAATGGCAAAGCCGGCGTGCCACCCGTCATCGTGCAGACTTCTCACGGCTCCATTGACGCAGCCATCAACGCCATGCGCGCAGGCGCCGTTGATTTCGTCGTCAAACCGGCAAGCCCGGAACGCCTTGAAGTATCGATCCGCTCGGCCATGAAGATCGAGGCGCTTGCCGACGAAATTACCCGCATCAAGAAGCGCCAGGACGGCACGCTCACATTCTCGGACCTGATTATTCGCGAAGACGCGATGAAACGGGTCATTGAGCTTGGCCGCCGCGCTGCCTCTTCCAACATTCCCGTCCTGGTCGAAGGTGAATCCGGTGTTGGCAAGGAACTGATCGCACGCGCCATCCAAGGCGAAAGCGAACGCGCGGGCAAGCCCTTCATTACCGTCAACTGCGGCGCAATTCCCGAAAACCTCGTTGAATCCATCTTGTTTGGTCACGAGAAAGGCTCCTTCACCGGCGCCAGCGACAAACGCATTGGCAAGTTCCAGGAGGCAGACGGCGGCACGCTATTCCTTGATGAGGTTGGCGAGCTTCCGCTTGATGCACAGGTCAAACTGCTGCGCGCGTTACAGGAAGGCGAAATTGACCCCGTCGGCTCCAAAAAGCCGGTGAAAGTCAACTTCCGGCTCATCTCAGCAACCAACCGGGACATGATCCAGTTGGTAAAAGACGGCAAGTTCCGTGAAGACTTGTATTATCGCTTGAACGTTTTCCCGATCTGGGTACCGCCGCTGAAGGAACGCCTTGGTGATGTCGCAGACCTTGCCCAGTATTTCCTCACAAGGTTCGCTGTCGAAGAAGGCAAGCGCGTGACTGGCATCAACGCGAATGCCCAGCGGCTTTTGCAGTCCTACGCTTGGCCGGGCAACGTGCGCCAACTGGAAAACGCAGTGTTCCGCGCAGTCGTCCTTGCTGACGGCACGGAGCTGACGATCAACGAGTTCCCGCAGATTGCTGCACACGTGGAAGGGTTTGAAGCCACCGTACCTGAAGCGCCGGCACCGATGCCCCGGTCACCCGCGTTCAAAGGCCCAGCACTGCTCGGCGCCGAGGACCGCATACCAAACACGATTGAAGTACGTCCTGGCGAGGGCTCTGCCGCCTTGGGTATTCCCGCCATCACATCAGAAGGCGATATCCGCCCTCTGGATGAGATCGAAGCCGATATGATCCGGCTGGCGCTTGGACGGTATCGCGGCCACATGACCGAGGTCGCCCGCCGTCTCAAGATTGGCCGCTCAACGCTTTACCGCAAAATGCAAGAGTACGGCCTGGAACCGCGCACCAACTAGAGCATGTCGCGCAAAAGCAAGTAGCGGTTTTCGATAACGACATGCATAAAATCAAAGACCTAAAGTGTGAGTAGCGAGCCTCATAATTCGTGACACGCTTTAGCGCCAGGACACTGAGCGGCTGGCCAATCCGATCCGCAGTCACACCCTGCGATCTCTAGCGCGTCCCCTGAACTTTGTTTGGGGGGCGCGTTATGGTGGCTAGGGTCCGGACCCTACACACATCCAAGCGGAACTCATTCAGCGCATCCGGCACCAACATTTCTCGATTTTTGAATGAACCGTTTCGCTCCTGGCAGCGTCCAAACACAAGCAACACAAACAGTGCCCCAGCCGCATAGGAGCCTGCCAATGTCTGGCATTTCGTTTCGCCCCTTCGTATTCCCCGTCCTTGCCGCTGCGACTGTTGCCGGAGCGGTCGCCTTGACCATGCCGAACACCACCTCACAATCAAATGAAATCCAGTATGTGCCTCAGGCCCACACAGCCATTGCGCTCCATGGGGCCACGCAACAGCACCAGAACTGATTCTCAGCAGAGCCACGCCGGCCTTATGGATTTGCGCAACGTCTCAGTGGGGAGCTTTTGGGACCCGGCGTTGGCGCGACACTGATTATCCACAAAATGCATATGCAGCCTTGGGATTATTGCCCGATTTTCAAGCGTTCCGGGGCGTGGGTGCGCACTTGTGCTGCCCATACTGCAACACTATTTCTCCACGATAATCCAAGATAGTCCCAAACGACCGCGTCTTACTGGAAAATCAGCTCAACTCCCAGTAGCTTTGATGCGAATCATGGAGCAAAAAATGCGTCGAAATCAGATTGCTGCCGCAACGGCAACATGCGCAATATTGAGCCTTTGCGGGCCAGCCGGCGCAATGGAACCAGACCCGCCGAAAACGCTGCTGACCATCGAAGAGGGCGTCGCGTTCGGTGTACGCGAGCAATTGCAAGCACCTGCAGGAAATCTCACCGATGGAGATCGCAGCGATCGACAGGCTTTGGCGGCGTACTACGTCACACGCGCCAACAAACCCATATGGATCGACGGTGACACCCTGACCGCGAAGGCCAAGGCGGTCGTCGAGGAAATACGGCGTGCCGATGACTGGGGCCTGACCGCGTCTGATTTCGAACTGCCGGCCGCCGATATGGATAAAGCCTCCGGGCACAGTTCCCTGGTCGATGCGGAAGCCAAGATTTCCCTCGCCGTTTTGAAGTATGCCCGGTTTGCCCGCGGCGGACGCATCCCCGACCCACGTCAGATGAGTTCATATCTCGATCGTGATCCGCAACTCATTTCACCTGTCAAAATCCTGGAGCAGATCACCGCGACATCCGACCCGGGAGGCTATCTCGCGGGCCTTCATCCAAAACATGCAGGCTTCCAGAAATTGCGCCAGAAGTTGCTTGAAATGCGCAAATCCGAGATTCAGGAGGCTGCGCCGGTCATGATGCCTGCCAGCGGCCCACTGTTGCGGGAGGGGACGCGCCATCCTGACGTGGCCATCCTGCGCCAGCGCCTTGAGCTCCCACCACCGGAAGCCGGCGAAGACGGCACCGCTGACCCCGAACTTTTTGATACCGCCCTGTTGGACGCGGTCAAAGCCTATCAACGCGAAAATGGCATGTCGGCCGACGGCATCATTGGCAACAGGACACGCGCTGCCCTCAATGGTGGCAAGCGTAGCATCGACGAAGCATTCCTCATCGCCAACATGGAAGAATGGCGGTGGATGCCTGACGATCTCGGCAAGGTTTACGTCTGGGTCAATCTTCCCGATTACAAGTTCCAGGTCATCAAGGACAGCCACGTCATTCACGAAGAGCGTGTCATCATTGGCCAAGCCAACAAACAGACGCCCGTTTTCTCGCACGCAATGGAAACCGTCGTCCTGCATCCGTTTTGGGGCGTACCCAACTCGATCAAGGTGAACGAGCTATTGCCAAGCCTTGCTCGTGGTTCCTCGCTTCAACGCAGAGGCCTGCGCCTGCAGTACAACGGCCGCGACGTCGACCCACTCTCCGTCGACTGGAGCCGGAGCGACATCAGGAATTTCCATGTCTACCAGCCGCCTGGCCGCAGCAACGTGCTGGGGGAAGTGAAGTTCATGTTCCCCAACAAGCATCAGGTCTACATGCACGACACACCCACCAAAAACCTGTTTAACCAGTCAAAGCGGACATTCAGTCATGGTTGTGTGCGCGTCAGAAACCCGATGCGGCTGGCTGAGATCATTTTGGCGGAAGACAAGGGCTGGCAGGCTTCAAAAGTTCATTCAATGCTTCAAAATGGCCCCGATAACCAGGAAATCCGCCTGGAATCAAAGATTCCCGTTCACGTCACCTATTTTACGGCATTCGTGGATGAAACAGGCGAGTTGCAGACGCGACCTGACGTGTACCAGCACGAAAAGCGCATTCGTCTCGCTCTTGCTGGCGAGTGGAACCGCATCCCGCGCCACCGCGACCATCTGCTACCCGTCCCTTACGTGAAGCCCAAGATTCAGACCTATAGCAACAATAACAACGGCTTTTCGAGCTTCTTTGAGAGCGTTTTCGGCGGTTTCTGATGGCGTTCGCGGTCTTCAAACATCGCCATCCGGAGAAACGATTGGTGCAGATGAGATCTGTGTGACGGGGACGTGCCGCTTACTGAGGAAGTTCCAGCTACCCTGGTGGCACGTCCCGCAACTTGCAGGACGTCTCGTCTGTCGGCCACAATAGGTCGGGGAATATGACCGAACAAGTATGTGATACTCCCCAATTTGGCCCCGATTATTAGGCTTACTCAAAAATTAAGGGGTTAGGGGATAACCCTGGGGAATTGCGCGCTGCAGATCGATTTGGGGAACTTTGCTCCCCGCCGGATGAACAGGATCCGGAACTAGGCAGGACGCCTGAAATCGAAATGTCAGCGACGGGATGGACGGGGAAACAAGCGTGAGGTTCAACGCTCGAGTGTGGCTTGCGGTCACTGCCGCGGCCGTTGCCACAGCAGGCATCGGCTCAAGCGAGCTCGTCGCCAATTCCAACAACAATCGTATCATTTCAATCTACAACATCCACACCAAAGAAACGACGACCGTCACCTACATGCACCGAGGGCAGCGCGATCCAGCGGCCATGAAAAAGCTCAACTGGGCGATGCGCGACTGGCGCCGCAACGAAGCCACGACGATGGACCCGAAGTTGATCGACCTTCTCTGGCAGGTGCACACAGAGTTGGGATCGAGGGAGCCAATTCATCTGATATCCGGCTATCGATCCTCCAAAACCAACGAAAAGCTGCGCAGCAAGCGAGGAGGTCAGGCAAAAAAATCTCGCCACATTCTCGGCATGGCCGCAGATGTGCATTTCCCTGACGTGCCGATAAAGCAGCTGCGCTATTCAGGCCTTGTGCGCGAACGTGGCGGTGTTGGCTATTATCCGACTTCGGGGATTCCATTCGTGCATCTTGATACCGGTCGCGTCCGGCACTGGCC
>JBKEAX010000413.1:0-2865 GCA_047972825.1 Hyphomicrobiaceae bacterium
TCATCGCGTGCGTTGGTCGAGAGCATGCAGATCGGCGTTGTCGATTTTGCGCTTGTGCCAACCACCAATGTCGCAACGTTCTATAAGCCGCTCGACATATACTATCTGCCCTTCCTGTTCCGTGACAGTGCGCATGCTTACGCCGTTTCCGATGGTCCGATTGGCAAAGGCATGTTCGAAGACATGCGCCAGAAGACCGGGATTCGTACCATTGCGATGTACGAGAGCGGCTTTCGCACCATCACCACGCGTGACAAGAAAATTTCGATGCCTGATGACATGAAGGGCGTGAAATTCCGCGTCGTCAATAATCCGCTTAACGTGGATACATTCAAGGCGCTCGGTGCAAATCCAACACCAATGGCACTGTCTGAGGTCTTCACCGGTTTGCAGCAGGGAACCATCGACGGCCAGGACAATCCTGTCGGCAACGTCAAGGCATTCGGATTCGACAAGGTGCAGAAGTTCATCACGCTCTCGAACCATCAGTGGGCAGGGATCATGTTCCTTGCAAACGATAAGATGTGGTCAGGCCAACCTGAAGCGGTTCAGAAATTGTTCGCGGAAACTGCTCTGGAAACCCAAACCTGGGAGCGTGAGACGCTGAACGCCGAGGAAGCCAAGTATCTCGCAGACATGGAAAAGGAAGGCATGACAGTCACACGGTTGACGCCTGAGCAGTCTGCGGCTTTCCAGAAGGCCATGGAGCCGGTCTGGGACAAATATCGCGAAAAGATTGGCGCAGATCTTATCAAGTCTGTCGTCGACGCGAAGTAACGTCTGCCAAGAAAACATCGGCAAACTCAACAACTACCTAAAAGAGGGCGTGGCGCATGAAGCTGGTTGGCAATCTCTGCGGATGGATTGAGAAACTCCTTGCCGTACTCTGCGTGACCGGCTTCATCGTCATGTTCGCTTTGAGCGTTGCGACTGTCTTCTTCCGCTTTGTTGTCGAGAGTTCGCTGGCCTTTCCGGATGAGCTGATCCGTTATCTTTTTGTATGGATGACAGCTCTGGGCTCTGCGGTTGCATTTCGCCGCAACTCGCATGCCGCAATTGGCATTATTGTCGACAACTTGCCGGGGATACTGAAACGCTTCGGCTTGCTGATTGCGACGACGGCAACCGGAATTTTTGCGCTCATCCTTATCTATCAAGGTTTCCATTTAACCAGCCGTGTGGTTCCCCAGATTTCTCCAGCGCTCGAAATATCGATGGCCTGGGTTTATGCCGCTGTACCGGTTGGTGGTCTGTTCCTTTTGATCTTTGCGGTTGAAATGTTCTTGCAGCAGTCGACCGCAAGCGACGCAGAACTCGTTGCTGGAAGTCAATAGTTTCTACTGCATTGGCCAGGCGCTCCGGGAGGAAGTAACTCGTGTTAACGGCTACGATATTCATCGTGTTGATTGGCCTCATGCTGGTGCGTGCACCGATTGCGGTTGCCCTGGGCCTGGCAAGTGTTGCCGGTTTGCTGGTCAGCGACATTACGCCGGAGATCATGATCCAGCAGATCATCACGACCAACGATTCATTTCCGCTTCTGGCAATCCCGTTCTTTATCCTTGCCGGCGAGATCATGTCGACCGGCGGCATGTCGAGAAGGCTGGTGAATTTTGCCGGCGCGCTGGTTGGCCATTTCAATGGGGGGCTGGGCGCGGTTGCTATTCTTGGCTCAAGTTTCTTTGCAGCCTTGTCAGGCTCAAACGCAGCAACGGTTGCCGCAATCGGTGGCGTGATGAATGCACCGATGGCAGAAAAGGGCTATCGCCCCTCCTACACGGCCGCGACAATCGCCGCGGCCGGCGTCACTGGAATGATCATTCCACCAAGCATTCTGCTCATTCTCTATGGTGTTGTAACCGGCGTATCGATTGCAGACCTATTCATGGCTGGCGTCATTCCAGGCATTTTCATTTGCCTCAGCCTTTTGATCCTCAACTGGTTCCTGGTACGCAGAGAAAATGTCGAACGGGTTCCGTTCAAAGGCGGCGGCGAGATTGTCAAAACCTTCAAGGAAGCGTTCTGGCCCTTGTTGATGCCGGTCATCATTCTGTCGGGGATTTATGGAGGGGTGTTCACGCCCACTGAAGCTGCTGTCGTTGCGGTTTTCTATGGCCTGATCGTCGGCGCAGCGTTCCGTGAGTTGACATGGCAGTCGATCTACAATGCCTTCTTGAAAGCGACCATTTCATCATGTGTCGTGATGTTCATCATGAACTCGGCCGGTGTCTTCGCCTGGCTGTTGACGATCAACCAGATTCCGCAATCGATTTCGACGTATCTGGCTGAAACGGCCGGAAACCAGCTGGTCTACCTGCTGTTTGTGAACCTGTTCCTTTTGGTGGTTGGCTGCATGATGAATGCTGCAGCCGCGATCGTCATCTTCACATCGATCCTCTATCCTGCGGCAATGACATTCGACGTGGATCCGCTGGTGTTCGGTGTCGTAATGGCGGTGAATCTCAGCATTGGTACGGTGACGCCTCCACTAGGTGTTGACCTCTTCATTGCATCGGCAATCACAAAGGTTTCGATTGAGCGCATTGTGGTGGCGATCTGGCCCTACATCGCACTTCTGATCGTGGATCTTCTCATCATTACGTATGTGCCTTGGATGTCGACCTTCCTGGTCAGCCTCTTCAGGTAGCAAGATTTTCTCAACAGTCGGGCGTGCTTTGGGCCGCCTGATGCACTCAACGATGGCAACGTTTCTCCGTTGCCGGAGGAGGTATTGACACGATGACGACGCAGCCATGGGAAGCCATCAACAGCGGTGTAATCCAGCAGGCGATTTCCCCCGAGCAACTTGGGCACGCAACCATCAGCCCAGAAGGAAAGTTCGAAGCGGGATCGTTTGCGAGCTTC
>JBKEAX010000442.1:0-11475 GCA_047972825.1 Hyphomicrobiaceae bacterium
GATGCTTGCCCAATTGGCGTTGTAAGCCCTATCCAACGCATTGATGGTGAAAAAGCGAGGCCCAAGTCGCCGCCGGAAATCTGCAATTGGAACCATACATATCGCAGTGGCTCGACGAGAAAAAGCAAACCGGTGCCGAGCAGGATCTGCAGGCGCAGCGTACGATCAAGGGATGCCGCAGCGGGAAGTGTTGCCCGCACCAGAACCGAGCCCGCGACAGCAATCGTTCCGACATAGCCAAGTAAGCGCAGCGCAATGGCAACCCAGTCAGCATCGGATAGGGTCATTCTATTGATCTGTTACCTTGAACGAAAATGAACCCTTCATCACGTGGCCATCTTCTCCAATCGCTGTCCACGCAAGAGTATGCTTCCCGGGATTTAGCGGCGATACCGAAACCTCTTGCGATTTTGACAAACCGGACGCGCCCAGCACCTCGGATTTCACATCGGTTTGGGTTTCGGTCTGGGTGACCTTGACGAGGGTTAGACGGACGGGTTTGGTAAATTTCAGATCAATCTTGGATAGTCCCTTTGCGACGCTTGCACCATCGCTGGGCACGCTTGTGGCCATCTTGGAATGAGCGAGAGCTGGGCTGGTCCATAAAACGAATGTCAGGAGTGCAAGAGCCGAAAGGATTCTATGCATGGTCGCTATCCAAATACTACGATCTGCTGGAGAGCGTGGATCAGATCCTGTTGATTTGCAACGTTCCCGCATCACATGGGTGCGCCGGTGTTTGCGGGCGTATTGAATGACACAGGCGATAATCCGGAAAACAACAGGACTGGGCGCCCCTGAACACGATTATTATTTGGCAAAGAATAGGGAAATATGCGGACATACAACACGGCAAGCCACCAAAGCACGAGATTGGTGCTGGCTTGACGGCAGCGCTTCCATTATCTCGGCATGTGACAAACTGGCCGCCAAAACGCACCGCAAATTAAGGAATCGTACAGTTTTTTCAATTGCTTGGGTAGGTCTAGCTCGACGCTGAAAATTGGTGCCGCTTGCGTGACTCGAACACGCGACCCCATCATTACGAATGATGTGCTCTACCAACTGAGCTAAAGCGGCGGTCCCCGCGTGGGGTGAAGTCCGACGCAATACCCCGCTCGCGGCTCGAATGCAAGATGCTGTGAAAGCGGCCGTCAAGATACGTAAAATGTCGGTCCAGACTGTCGTGCCGGGTTATATTGATCCGAATAATCGAAACTGCAAGTCCGCCTTCCCTGCCCGACGCGCAAGGAGCTTTCCATGCACATCGCCTCCACAGAGCCCATCCGTTATGTCGCGCCGGTCTATCGCCCGCCAAGCGAGGCGGATTCGCTGATCCTGCCGGTGACCGATGGCTGTTCCTGGAACCGCTGTACGTTCTGCGAGATGTACACCGATCCGCAAAAGCGTTTCCGCCCGCGCGCAGAAGAAGAAATAATGGAATCCATCCAACGCTGCCGCGATGCATATGGCGAAAATGTCAGGCGTGTTTTTCTGGCTGACGGTGATGCGATGACGCTGTCAACCCGCCGGCTTGCCAACGTGCTGGAGGCTATCCGCCGTGACCTGCCCTCGGTGCGCCGCGTCTCCAGCTATTGTCTGCCGCGTAATCTCCGCAAGAAGACGGTGACGGAGCTCAGGGAGCTGGCTGACCTGGGACTCTCCCTGGTGTACGTCGGCGCGGAATCGGGTGATGACGAGGTGCTCGCCCGTGTCCAGAAGGGCGAGACGTTTCAGTCTTCTCGCGAGTCGCTCGAAAAGTTGGGTGAAGCTGGCATCAAGCGCTCTGTCATGATCCTCAACGGGTTGGGTGGTGAAACGTTGTCGCGCCAGCATGCCCTGAATTCAGCAGCGTTGATGAACGCCACCCAACCGGAATTCCTGGCCACACTGGTCGTCAGTTTCCCCCAGGGTGAAGACCGGCTACGGTCGAATTTCCCTGACTTCAAACCGCTCGACATAGTTGGGCTGATGCGCGAAATGGAATTGCTGATCTCCGAACTGGAGCTTAAGCGAACCGTGTTCCGCTCAGATCATGCTTCCAACTGGCTGATCCTCAAAGGCACATTGGGGGCAGACAAACCCCGGCTGCTCGACACGTTGCAACGCGCCATTGGTGCGCCACACGAGGCAGGTCTGCGTCCGGCCTGGGCGCGCGGTTTATAATGCGCACGGCTTGTCATGGCCCGCACCTTGATTGAGAGTATTGCGGCCGCAAGCGAACTTCCTGACATGATGATCGAACGGATACTCCCGATATGGCATCCACGACCAAAACTAAAACCGATACGAAACCTGCGAAAAAAAGCCTATCGTCTAAAGACCAAAAAAACCGTACGCCAAGAAAGGTATCAGGAAGAAAGGCACCCGGTGCCGCTGCGCAGGCAGTCCCCAAGAGTGGCGGTGCTAAGACGGCCACCGCACAAAAAACGCCCATGCGCAAATCGCCAGCCCCAATCGTCTCCACCGGTTATTGGCTATTCAAGTCTGAGCCCGACGCATTTTCTTGGGACGCCCTGAAGTCCAAAGGCAAAAAGGGCGAACAATGGGACGGGGTGAGGAACTATCTCGCGCGCAACAATATGCGGGCGATGCAACTTGGCGACCTGGGTTTTTTCTATCACTCAAATGTCGGGCTTGAGGTCGTCGGTATTTGCGAGGTATGCGCTCTCGCCCACCCTGACAGTACGACTGATGATCCACGATGGGAGTGTGTCGATGTGCGGGCGGTAATGGACATGCCGACGCCGGTCAGCCTGAAGGACGTAAAGGCCAACCCTGCGCTCAAGGATATGAGTCTTGTGACATCGATGCGGCTCTCGGTTCAACCTGTAACGGCCGACGAATGGGCCGAAGTTTGCCGCATGGGCAATCTCGATCCAAAAAAGATCAAGCGGCCCAAGTGATCGCTGGTGGTGCAATGAGCAACACCCTTGGCGCCTTGCCGCACGATTGGCGAGCCTTCATCCGAGCCAACACAAGGATTTTATCACCGCCTTTGGTGCCTGAGATCAGTCTTCACCTTGCCGAAGAAAGCCTGCCGATCTGGCAGAAAACCGAAGAAGAACTTGGCGAGATCAACGTGCCACCGCCCTACTGGGCATTCGCCTGGGCCGGCGGGCAGGCTCTGGCACGCTATCTTCTCGATCATCCCGAACTCGTCACCGGGTGTTCGGTGTTGGATCTCGGTGCCGGG
Organism: Hyphomicrobiaceae bacterium; assembly: GCA_047972825.1. GTDB lineage: Bacteria > Pseudomonadota > Alphaproteobacteria > Rhizobiales > Hyphomicrobiaceae > JAEUMD01. The sequence goes on from JBKEAX010000442.1 coordinate 3,197, forward strand.
TCCGGTTTGCAAGCCATCGCCGCGGCCAAGGCAGGTGCAACCAAGGTGCTGGCTGCCGACATCGATCACCTAGCACAAGCCGCTTGCCAACTGAATGGTGAAGTCAATGACGTTGTCATCGACACCACAACAAGCGATCTCCTGGCAACACCGCTCGCGCAGCGCTACGATGTTATCCTGGTTGGGGACCTCTTCTACGAGCGCCCTCTCGCCAGCCGCGCCAGCCAATTGATTGAGAGCGCCGTTGCAGAAGACATGCTTGTGCTGATCGGCGATCCTGAACGCAGTTATTTCCCCAAGGGCAAATTCGATTGCATCGCGCGTTACGCAGTCCCTGTGACACGAGAACTTGAAGATGCCGAGATCAAGCGCACTTCAGTCTGGTGTGCGAACCCGGGTCGCATCAAGACCGCACCTTGAGATTGATCATCGCACTGCAGCGTGAATGTGCAGCATGCTCCATGTTAGGGTCCGGACACTAAGCTATGTGGCTTGGCTCTCTGCATCTGCCAATCCAATGCGTCAGGCATCCGATGTGGCACCTTTGGAGGTTTCCAGACATGGACTTCTCACACGTCAACTACGTGGCCGTAATGCTCGCGGCCGGAGCAAGTTTCGCCTTTGGTGGCCTCTGGTACGGTGCCCTTTCGAAGCAGTGGATGGCGGCAGCTGGTCTCGAACCCGAGGACATCAAGCCACCGAATGGTCCTGTACTGGCGCCGTATATAAGCACCTTCGTGGCGGAACTTGTGATGGCTTTCGTGCTCGCTGCCGCAATCCGCGAGATTGTTGACGCTGATGTGACGGTGGCAGCGGGGATGCAGGCCGGCATACTGATTTGGCTGGGTTTCGTTCTAACCTCCTTGATCGTTAACCACGCCTTCCAGGGCACCAAGAAGGCTTTGACCTTGATCGATGGCGGCCATTGGCTGGGTGTACTGCTGCTTCAGGGTGCCGTGCTGGGCGGGTTTGGAATGAACTGAGACCCGATCACGGCTTTCCCCTCGCGCCAGTTTGACTCATCGCAGGGTTGAATTCCGTGCCAGGCCCGGACGTTGCGGGAGAGCGTCCAGCAGGCGGCAGCCACTCATCCCGGTCTTATTATCTTCGACCAAGGGGAGGGTTGTGGGGGCCGCCGCCGCCCATATAATGCGGCCAAATCCAAAATCAAATCTGGGAGGAAATACCATGTCGGAAAAGGTTCACCCGGTACCGGCTGAATGGAAGACACGGGCCTGGGTCGACAACGACAAATACCTCGAAATGTACGATCGCTCGATTAAGGACCCAGACGGCTTCTGGGGCGAAATGGCTCAGAGTTTCGAGTGGATCAAGCCCTTCACAAAGGTGAAGAACACCTCTTTCGATCCCGCCAACGTCTCGATCAAGTGGTTCGAGGACGGTGTCCTGAATGTCTCGGTAAACTGTATTGACCGCCATCTTGAGAAGCGCGGCGATCAAGTCGCCATCATCTGGGAAGGCGACGACCCGACTCAGGACGAGCAGATCACCTATCGCCAGTTGTCCGAACGGGTCAACAAGTTCGCCAACGTTATGAAGGCGCAAGGCGTCAAGAAGGGCGATCGCGTCACCATCTATCTGCCAATGATTCCCGAAGCGGCATACGCCATGCTGGCCTGCACGCGCATTGGTGCCGTCCACTCCATCGTCTTTGGCGGATTTTCTCCAGACAGCCTTCAAAACCGCATCGAAGACGCTGACTCGAAATTCATCATTACATCCGATGAGGGTTTGCGTGGCGGCAGGACTGTTCCCCTCAAGAAGAATACCGACGCAGCGCTCGCCAAGTGCAAGGGCGGTGAGAAGGTTCTGGTCGTGCGCCGAACCGGCAATCCGGTTCCGTGGACTCCGGGGCGCGATTTCTGGCTGCATGAGGAAATTGTCAAGGTTTCAGCGGACTGCCCGCCCGAGCCGATGAACGCCGAGGATCCGCTGTTCATCCTCTATACGTCGGGTTCCACTGGCAAGCCCAAGGGTGTTGTGCACACCACGGCAGGCTACATGATCTTCGCTGCCCTCACGCACAAGTATATCTTCGACTATCACGACGGTGACATCTATTGGTGCACGGCTGACGTCGGCTGGGTGACGGGGCACAGCTACATTGTCTACGGTCCGCTGGCCAACGGCGCCACAACATTGATGTTCGAAGGCATCCCGAACTACCCGACAGCCTCACGTTTCTGGCACGTGGTCGACAAGTGGAAAGTCAACACTTTCTACACCGCACCAACCGCCATTCGTGCCCTCATGGGTGCTGGCGATGACCTCGTCAAGCGGACCGACCGTTCGTCGTTGCGCCTGCTTGGCTCGGTCGGCGAGCCGATCAACCCTGAAGCCTGGGATTGGTATTTCAACGTCGTCGGTGATGGACGTTGCCCGATTGTCGATACTTGGTGGCAGACTGAAACTGGCGGCATCCTCATAACGCCGCTACCTGGTGCCACTGATCTGAAGCCCGGCTCGGCCACTCGTCCGTTCTTCGGTATCCAGCCGGCATTGGTTGACGACAAGGGCGCAGAACTCGAAGGCGCAGCGCAGGGCAACTTGATCCTCAAGGACAGCTGGCCGGGACAGATGCGCACGGTCTACCGCGACCATGAGCGCTTTGTGCAGACCTATTTCTCGACCTATCCGGGCAGCTACTTCTCCGGAGACGGCTGCCGTCGCGACGAAGACGGGTACTATTGGATCACCGGCCGTGTCGATGACGTCATCAACGTCTCGGGTCATCGCATGGGAACCGCCGAGGTGGAAAGCGCTCTTGTTGCACATCAGCACGTCGCCGAAGCCGCCGTGGTTGGTTATCCCCACGACGTCAAAGGTCAAGGTATTTACTGCTATGTCACCTTGAACACTGGCGTGGAAGCGACGGACGACCTGAAGAAGGAACTCGTCAAGCACGTGCGCTCGGAGATTGGCCCAATTGCCGCGCCGGATCTCATCCAGTTCTCGCCGGGTCTACCCAAAACTCGTTCGGGTAAAATCATGCGGCGTATCCTGCGCAAAATTGCAGAGGATGATTTCTCCAACCTCGGCGATACGTCAACGCTTGCTGATCCCGGCGTGGTTGATGACCTTATCGGCAACCGCCAGAACAAGAAGGCCTGAGCATGTTTAGCTGAAGTGTGTAGCGGTTCAGCGTGAAAAACTTGGCTCAAGCAAAGAGCATGTTTAGCTGAAGTGTGCAGCGGTTCAGCGTGAAAAACTTGGCTCAAACAAAGAGCATGTTTAGCTGAAGTGCGTAGCGGTTCAGCTTCAGGCGCGACGAGAAAAAAGGGCATGGCAACGGCCTTGCCCTTTTTGCTGTCTTTGGCCCACGAGAGCACAGAAGCTGCATTATTTACAGCGCACGAACGGTCCCCGGTCGAAATGGAAGTGGTCATAATGCGCAGCATTGAATTCGGGGCCAAGTGCGATGCGGAAATATTGGCAGGCCGAACGATGCACCGCTTTCAGGAACCGGCTCTCTGCGTCGTTGCCCTTCCAATCTCGTGTTAATCGAACGCTTCGACCGTCAGAAAGCTTGAACCCGGATATGTCTATCGCATTGGCCGTTGCGTGCTGGCTGCGAAATCCTTTGAGCACCTTCGAGCCGATAATGTTGCGGCAGGCATAACCACCCATGTGTTCGATGCGCGTGACACGGGCGCCAAGTATCTCCTGCGCCAGCGGTTGCACATCGTGAGTGATCCAGAGCGCCAGACCAGCCGCCATCTCGCAAGTCAAAGAACCCATCGATAGCGTCGCGCCACCAGCAGAAGAGACGCGCACAGCATTCTGCCAGCCGCAACCATTTCGTATCGATTTATCTTCAATTTGTCGCGCTGTGAGTTCAGGGAATGACAACAGAGCTGCGCATTGCTCGCGATCGCGTCGCAATGCCGCCAGCTTGAGATCGACAAACCACTGCCCAGGCTCTGAAAGTGACAGTCTTGGTAACGGACTATAGCGCTGAGGAATGAATCCCAACCAGAATGCCGCTCCCGCACTCCCCAGCAATAAAAGGACGAGCAGCAATTTTGCAGCCGAGCGCCCTCGGCGAGGACGTTTTCCCTCTGACATCTCTGCCCCCGTCTCCCTCTACTGCGCCCTGACCTAAAGCATGTTTAGCTGAAGTGTAGAGCGGTTCAGCGTGAAAAACATGCTCCAGGCAAAGAGCATGCTCAGCTGATGTGTGCCGCGGTTCAGCGTGAAGAGCATGCTTAAAACAATGACCTGGATCGCGCTCATGATTCCATGAAGAATGAACACGATCTAGATCTCCGTTTCGAAACCGTCGTCGTGTTCGCAACTTGCACTCTGTTAGAATAGGCCAGCTTGGAGGTTCTTTAAACCGCTGGAGCCATCTGCATTGTGTTTATGGGGCGGAACGGGGCTTGTTCGCCGCAGTTCATTTAATAAAGCTGCGGCATCGCATGCATTATCTCTTCAGAGCCACAAAAAACGGCGGTGCCGAAGCACCGCCGAGATGGAGGATCGCAGTGTTGTTTCCCTGCGTCAGTTTGTCAGGCGCAGGTGGTTGATTTGCTGGGCAATGGAGGTGAACGCCGAACGCAAAGCTTCATCGTCTTCCGCTTCGAAAAAGTTGCGCTCAGAGCCAGCGCAATCACGCAACGTTTGCGTCGCGCGATGATCATTGAGCTTGAATCCAACTGTGTAGACCCTGACGCCTTCGTGCCGCATGGCGTCACACATCTGCACGGTAAGCGCCTGCGACTTGCTAACGTTTGCCCAGCTATTGCGGCCGCCGTAGGTGTTGAACAGGCCGTCGGTCATCAGGATCATGGCTTTGATCGTTTTCGAATCGTCATAGGCGACCGGTGCGTTGTTCCCGGTGAAGATCCCCGCCCACTCCGGCGAGATCATATAGCGGGCCCATTGCGTCCCCAGGTGGCCTGCCGTGGAACCGCTGGCCCGGTAGGATTGGACTTGCGCCCGTAGCAGATCCTTGTCGTCGGTTAGTGGTACGACGTGCGCTGTACGTGGGCAGTTTGCGCCCGTGGCGACACCGGCGGATCCGATCGACTTGAGATATACGCCGGTGGCTGGAGCTTGCTCGGTGGCCGGGTTCGCACCTTCGCGCTCGAAAGTGCAGTTGCCTGAGGGTGAACTTTTTCCCGTAACAGCCGGTCCATATACTCCGGCATTGACACCGGATGAATAAGGCGCAAGCGCAATGCGAACTCGGTTCGGCGTTCCACCGTCTGGCAATAGAATGTCGAACAGATCGTTGCTTGCAGACTTCAACGCGTCCAGTTTGCTCCCGGCCATGGAGCCAGTCACATCAAGCGCTATCGAAAGCTCGATATCTTGCTGCTCAAACGATGTCGCCGCGGTCACCGGAAAAACCATCTCATCGAAACCGGCAATCCGCATCAGCGTCATGGGAACCCTTACGCTGGCATCGAGAGTTACGGAACTGTTCGCGCGGTCGATTGCAATGCTGAGTGAATTGATCGAACCGAAGCGCTCCCCCGCCCCTAGGTTCTGGTTGAAAAAGTTACGTGCTCGTTCTTCCACTTCCGTATCTGACAGGCGCCCATCGATCAGTGCTTTGCCTGCCGCCAAGGCGGCTGCATCCAGTGCGGTTGCAACTTGAGAACGCTCGTGGATAACCCTCGTGTAGTCGATGGCAACTCCAGCAAAAAGGGTAATGACAAAGAACATTACGCCGAACATCAACGCGATAACGCCGCGTTCATCGCGCCTGAAGGCCGCCAGTATCTTGCTCAGCGACTGCATAGTGCTTCTCCTGCTCACCCAAAGATCTGGTGAAGGAAAAGCAAACGCAGTGCCCAGCTCTGGCCTTCCCGGTGTTAACCACCCGTTAACCCGGTGTCATGGTTTACAAAGTGTTGCCGTGCGTGCCATGCCCGATCGCCAATAACGTTGGTCGATCACATGCGGGAACTGCTATGACAATGAATTCATTGGCTAATTTCTTTTTGGAGGACAGGGGGCGTTAAAAATCGGAGGCGATTCCGCCCTTTTCCCAGTCGCCATATCTGATCGGGTCTGGACCATCGCGCCCGCCCACTTCGCGCGGCTTTTGCGCTTCATTTTGAGACAGATCCTGTCGCCTTCGTTCTTCTGCTTCAGCGAGCGCGCGTTGGGCTTCCGGCGTCAAGGCAGGAACTGGCGCATCCTCCTTGCTGTCCCCGCCAGGCGAATTGGTAGTTTCTGCTGTTGACGACGGATTATTGGCTCTGACGTCTCCGGACATGAACATGCTCCTGAAAGTTCAAATCTGCTGGCGCTGAACGATAGCCAGAACGCCTACTGGTTGCGGGCCTCGGAATACCCCATATAGCATGCAAACGGCCACGCAACGCCACGCGCTGGAATGCTATAGCTCCGGCATATGGAATGGCATGGGTGGCACTACGGAGCGTTCACAATGCCCATGAATTACACCAAGACGGCAGCGCTGCTGTTGTTGCTGACATTCATCTTCGTCGCCTTGGGCGGCGTCGTCGGCGGACGCACCGGCATGGTCATAGCGTTCGTCGTTGCACTGGCCATGAATGCGATCAGCCTATGGAAATCCGACAAGATGGTTCTTCGCATGTTTGGTGCTCGCGAGGTGGACCGGAATAGCGCGCCCGAACTCGTTGACATGGTACACGAACTCGCCCGGCGCGCTGAATTGCCACCGCCGCGCGTTTACGTGATGCAGAGCCCCCAGCCGAATGCCTTTGCGACCGGCCGGAATCCTGCAAATTCAGCCGTTGCCGTTTCCACGGGGCTGCTCGACGTTCTCAACCGTGAAGAGATCGCTGGTGTCGTGGCGCACGAGCTTGCCCACATAAAGAATCGTGACACGTTGACCATGATGGTTGCAGCATCCATTGGTGGCGCCATTTCAATGCTTGCCCAATATTTGCAATTCGGCATGCTGTTTGGCGGACAACGCGATGATCGCGGTGGCGTCGGTTTCATTGGCGCATTGATCGCCATGATCGCCGCACCGTTTGCCGCCATGCTGGTGCAGACGGCAATTTCGCGTTCACGCGAATACCAGGCTGACAAGCTTGGTGGTATGATTGTTGGCAATCCGTTGTGGCTTGCCTCTGCGTTGCAGAAAATCGATAAGCGTGCCCGTGGAATCATGAATGAACAGGCTGAGGCGGTGCCGGCAGCGGCACATCTGTTCATCATCAACCCGTTGACTGGGCGTGGCGTGGACAACCTGTTCTCAACGCACCCGAACACGGAAAACCGGATCAAGGAATTGCTTCAACAAGCTCGTGATATGGGTATTACCGAAAGCTCTGTAGTGTCTGAACCGCTAGAAGAACGCTCTGGCCCGTGGGCCACGCCATCCTCCAGGGGGCATACCGCATCATCCCGTTCGCGAGGGCCTTGGGGGTGAGCAAAGCAGACTTGGGTGACAAGCGCCCCAGATTGAAACTCCCCGGCACGGGTAAGCCAATCATAACCAGGCGTTCTGACGCAGCCGGGCTGGGTGCGCGCGATCTGGCTCTAACGATGCTCAATGATGTGTTCGATCATCGGCGCTCATTCGATGATGCCATGGCACGCGCTTTCGCAAGTGCTCAGGGGCTTGCCCTGGAGCCGCGTGACCGAGGGCTGGCAAGGCTGATCGCTGCAACGGTGTTACGTCGCAAGGGCGTCATTGAAGCTGTACTCGGCGAATTCATGGAAAGGCCGCTTGCCCCCAAGTACGAAGACGTCAAGCGCATCATGCTCGTTGCTGCCGCGCAAATTCTTTACCCGGAAACGCCCCCGCACGCTGCCGTTTCCGTCGCAGTGACGCAGGCGCGTCGGCGGCAGGCGACACAACACTTTTCCAAGCTGGTGAATGCAATTATGCGCCGCACGGCTATGGAAGGTGCCGCCATTCGCGAACAGTTGGACGACTTCGATCTGAATTTCCCGAACTGGTTGCAATCTGCCCTGGTTGAAGCCTATGGCAAGGATGCCGCAAAGCGCATTGCGATGGCCTCCCTCCATGAAGCACCGCTCGATTTGACAATAAAGGATTGCAGAATCGCGGATGGTTTGGACGTGCCCGAACAATGGGCTGCACGCCTGGGCGGAATACGTCTTGCAACCGGAACTATCCGGTTGCCACTGGGTGGTCGCGTCACAGAACGTGACGGCTACTCCGAAGGTGCGTGGTGGGTGCAGGACGCTGCCGCAGCCTTGCCCGCTCGCTTGTTCGGGCGAGATCTGGCCGGGCAGGAAGTTGCAGACCTTTGCGCTGCTCCAGGCGGCAAGACAGCGCAACTGGC
>JBKEAX010000451.1:0-1845 GCA_047972825.1 Hyphomicrobiaceae bacterium
GTGTTGGTCTGATTGTTCCTGCATGCCGCAGAGCCTCGCACTATTTACAGCATCCGCAAAGCCCCTCGGTTGTGTATCTGCTGGGCAGCATTTGATGGACATACGCTTGAGGCAGGACGCAGCTTCGGCTAGAACCCTTCGCAATCCCCGAGATTTCGGCCAATCCAAGGAGAGCGCCCCAAATGGCGAACCCGCAATACGTCTACCACATGCACAAGCTGTCGAAAGCCTATCCCGGCGGCAAGCAGGTTCTGAAAGACATCAACCTGTCATTCTTCCCAGGCGCCAAGATCGGCGTTGTTGGCTTGAATGGTGCGGGTAAATCAACACTGTTGAAGATCATGGCCGGTCAGATGACGGATTTCGTCGGTGAAGCGTGGGCGGCTGACGGCATCAAGGTCGGTTACCTGCCGCAGGAACCAGAACTCGATGCCGAAAAGGACGTGTTGGGCAACGCCATGGAGGGCGTGGCTGAGAAGAAGGCGATCGTCGACCGTTACAATGAAATCGCGGCCAACTACTCCGAAGAGACGGCCGACGAAATGACGGAGCTTCAGGACAAGATCGACGCTCAGGATCTGTGGGACCTCGATACGCAGGTAGAGCAGGCGCTCGATGCGCTCAGGTGCCCGCCTGGTGATTGGTCGGTGGACAAGCTTTCCGGCGGCGAGAAGCGTCGCGTAGCGCTGACCAAACTGCTGCTATCGAAACCCGACATCCTGCTGCTTGACGAGCCGACCAACCATCTCGACGCGGAATCCGTCGCATGGCTGGAACGCTACCTGAAGGAATACGCCGGCTGCGTCATCCTCGTCACCCACGACCGCTACTTCCTCGACAATATCACCGAATGGACACTCGAACTCGACCGCGGAGAGGGCGTGCCCTATCACGGCAACTATTCGAGCTGGCTTGAACAGAAGGCCAAGCGCCTCGAAGTCGAAAAGGGCCAGGAGGAATCCAAGCAACGCGCACTGAAGCGCGAGTTGGAATGGATTCGTTCAAGCCCGAAAGCCCGCCAGGCGAAGTCCAAAGCGCGTATCACGGCCTATGAAAAGCTTGCAGATGAAGCCGGACGGGAGGACGTTGGCCGCGCCACTATTCACATCGCCACTGGGCCCCGCCTGGGAGGCGTGGTGGTTGAGGCGGATGACCTCAAGAAGGGCTTTGGCGAGAAGCTCTTGATTGACGGCCTCTCATTCAAGCTCCCCCCTGGCGGTATTGTTGGCGTCATCGGGCCCAACGGTGCCGGCAAGACGACGCTGTTCCGTATGTTGACGGGGCAGGAAAAGCCGGACGAGGGCAGCATCCGCCTTGGCGAGACCGTCAAGCTCTCTTATGTCGATCAGTCGCGCGATCACCTCGATGACAAGAAATCCGTGTGGGAGGAGATTTCAGGCGGTCTCGACCAGATCCTGCTTGGCGGCAAGAAGGAAGTTCCAAGCCGTGCTTACTGCGGATGGTTCAACTTCAAGGGCGCCGATCAGCAGAAAAAGGTTGGCATGCTCTCGGGCGGTGAGCGCAACCGCGTGCATCTGGCCAAGCTGTTGAAGGAGGGTGGCAACCTGCTGCTGCTCGACGAGCCGACCAACGACCTCGACACCGAGACATTGTCAGCGCTTGAAGCCGCATTGGAGGATTTTCCTGGGTGCGCCGTGGTCATCAGCCACGATCGCTTCTTCCTTGATCGTCTGGCCACGCACATCCTCGCCTTCGAGGGCGATAGCCATGTCGAATGGTTCGAAGGCAACTTTGAGAGCTACGAGGAAGACAAAAAACGCCGTCTTGGAGATGCCGCGGTGGAGCCTCATCGCATTAAATTCCGCAAGTTTGAACGTTAGAGCA
>JBKEAX010000476.1:0-7037 GCA_047972825.1 Hyphomicrobiaceae bacterium
GAAATCGAGTATCCGCGTTGTATCTCTGCAACCGGATGGAGCAAAGGCGCTTTCTTCGGCACCGCGTATCGATCCAGACACGAAGTCTGCGCTGATCGACAGCATTGATCCATCGAAACTCTCCTCAACACTGCACGCCGTTCGTGGCCAGACAGTTGTCGTGACCGGACGCGTCGACGGGGAGCATTTGTACTTTCGGCCATCGAGTGGTGGAGAAAAATCCCTTCCTATCGGCGATTTAAAGGCAGCAGCCAGGGACGCTGACGTCAATCTGGTCGTTCTTCAGGCTTCTGACCCATTGCAGCCGGGTGGGCGCAATTGGTTCTGGCAGAAGGTCGAGGTTAAGGGACTGGATGAGGCCGTTAAACGCGCAGACTTCGCGGATTTCCTGGATGCACTCGGCGCGCAAAGAGCACCCTTGGTGGTGGATGCCAGACCAAGCCTTGAAGGACGCATAGGCCTTGATATTGGCCCCCGGCAGGCGGGCGGCAGCACTCCAGGTTCGGTGCCTTTGACAGATTCGATTCCCAACTCGCTTACATTCTGGACCGAGCAGGTTTTTCAGCAGATTGTTGGCAAAGTAGCCACCAGCGAGATTAAGGTCGATCTCGTCGATAAGGATCGCCAAAAGGAACTCGATAGACGCTTCATTCCCGGTATCCCCTTCATCTACCAGATCGCCTATTTGGCAAGTCTGGTTCTTGGTATTGCGGGCCTGTCCTATGCGCGCGCCATGTGGGCATGGCTGTGGCCAGCTGAATTTGCCGGCGAGTATGCTGGCCGGATCGGTTATTGGGCGGCCCGAGTCATAAGAGGGCTGTTGTTCGTGTTTGTTTTCCTGCCTCTAGTCGGCTACCCAGTTGGCTTATGGGCAATACTAAAAGGGCTCTATGACCAGGTGGTTTTCATCATTCTTCTGCCTTTTCGCATGTTTGGTTGGCTTTGGCGGAAGGTCTCGCCTGCTCGGGGTTAGTCGCCCCTCTGGCAGGCCAACTCTCGCGTGCTAAGTGTTAAGGGGACTGGGAACGTCATGGCTGGGCTTGCAGGAAAGACGCTATTCATAACCGGGGCGAGCCGAGGCATCGGTCTGGCGATTGGCCTCAGAGCGGCACGAGACGGCGCCAACGTTGCCATCGCAGCCAAAACCGCTGAGCCACACCCAAAGCTGGAGGGGACGATCCACTCCGCCGCGGCTGAAATCGAGGCCGCGGGCGGAAAAGCCCTGCCTCTGGTTTGTGACATCAGGGATGCAACCCAGGTAGCAGAAGCAGTCGCCAGGACAGCCGAAACCTTTGGCGGCATCGACATCTGCGTCAACAATGCTTCGGCAATTTCTTTGACGCCGATTGAAAAGACAGACCCCAGCAGGTTTGATCTGATGTTCGGTGTAAATACCCGTGGAACGTTTGTTGCGACGCAGGCATGTCTTCCTCATCTGGAGCGCTCGCCAAACCCGCATGTCCTGATGCTTTCGCCACCGCTCGACATGAAGCCCCAATGGTTTGCTGGCCACGTCGCCTATTCGATCGCCAAATACGGCATGAGCCTTGCGGTTTTAGGGCTGGCAGAGGAACTGAAGCCCAAGGGTGTGGCTGTGAATGCCCTATGGCCGCGATCGACCATCGCAACGGCTGCGATCAAGAATATTCTCGGCGGCGAGAAGCTGATGCGCATGAGCCGTTCACCCGAGATTCTTGCCGATGCCGCCCATCTCATTTTCACACAGCCAGCGAAGAGCTTTACCGGCAATTTCCTGATCGACGATTCATTTCTTTACAAAGTCGGCGGCGTGACCGATTTCGAGGCCTACCGCCTTGATCCGTCAATGCCGTTAGCGCCCGATTTCTTCGTGCCGGCTGATGATCGCCCCCCGCCCGGTGTGAAACTAGCGCCTCTTTCCATGCTAAGCGGTTGAATAACTGTTCGTCTTTGCTCCAGTTGTGACAGCGGCGTCAAGCTCGGTTAACATGCGTCAAGTCCCGTCCGGGCGTTCATGCCTTACCTTTGTTGAGGAAACACCTCTATATGCCGACACTGCTTTTGACTCATCCATGCTTTCTTGAACACGACACGGGCTATGGCCACCCCGAACGCCCCGATCGCATGCGGGCCATCGACAAGGTGCTCGGCCACGAGCTGTTCGCCGACCTGAAACGCGAGGAAGCCCCCCTCAGGGATGACGTTGAAGAACGCATCTTGCTGGCGCATCCCAAAACCTATTTGGAGATGGTGCGCGAGGCGCGGCCAACCAAGGAAGGCGCGCATGTGCACCTCGACCCTGACACAGTGATGTCGCCGGGGTCATGGCAAGCGGCGCTGCGCGCGGTCGGTGCTGGTCTTGAGGCCGTCGACCGGGTGATGGATCCCAATTCAGGTACGCCCAATGTGTTTTGCCAGGTGCGTCCGTGCGGGCATCACGCCGAAGCCGAACGGCCGATGGGGTTTTGCCTTTTCTCCAACATTGCAATTGCGGGGCTCTACGCGCGTGAAAAGCACGGCTGCGAGCGGGTCGCCGTAGTCGATTTCGATGTGCACCATGGCAATGGCACGCAGCAGATCTTCGAAACCGACAAGGACCTCTATTTCGGATCCACGCATCAGATGCCGCTGTTTCCAGGCACAGGTGCTGTTTCGGAAACAGGCGTTGGCAATATATTCAATGCTCCGCTTCGCTCCGGCGATGGTGGCACGGCATTCCGTGAGGCAATGGAAAGCCGTGTCCTGCCTGGCTTGAAGAATTTCGCCCCCGACATTGTGCTGATTTCAGCCGGCTTTGACGCCCACCGCGACGATCCTCTCGCCAGCCTGCAATTGGTCGAGGACGATTTCATGTGGGTCACCGAACAACTGCTTGAGATTGCCGACAAGCAGTGCGGTGGGCGCGTGGTCTCCATGCTGGAAGGCGGTTATGATCTGACTGGGTTGGCACGTTCGGTTGGTGTGCATGTAAAAACGCTGATGTCAGCAGCTAGCTAGAAGGAACATCATGAGCAGCACGGGTAAAGAGCCCAGCAAGGGCAATGCCGATATTGCCGGGATGTCTTTCGAGCGGGCATTGAAGGAACTTGAGGTTATTGTTGGGCGACTTGAGCGCGGCGATGTGGAGCTTGAGGAAAGCATCACAATCTATGAGCGCGGGGACGCCCTCAAGCAGCATTGCGACCGGCTGCTGAAAAAGGCTGAAGCCAAGGTCGAGAAACTCTCTTTCGACGCCGAAGGATCACCCCGGGGTACCGAGCCGCTCGACCCCGAGAGGTAGGCCGCATAGTGGCGGAGGGTTTGGATGGCTCTCTATCTATCAATAGATTCACCTTATCATAACTGACTGCAGCGCCTATACAATCCAAGGGATGTTCCCGCTGCGAACCGTTGAGCATGAGCCGCTGCCGGGGTAGGGTCCGCGACCAAATGGCTACGATCATGGTCTAGCATCGTGGACGCACCGGTTGTAGTTTGCGATACAAAGCATTCGTGGCGTGGTCTGTTTGGCAGCAGCACATATTTCCGTTGGTGAAAACCAGACTAGGTTTCAGGCGAACTGAAGCTGCGGATATGCGGGTAATAGGCAGCAATAAGGTGCACGTCCCAGTGAGTAAGACACCGTTACTCGATGCCATCACGACTCCAGCGGAACTGCGTCTGCTGCCCGAGACGGACTTGCAACAGCTAGCTACTGAACTCCGCGCCGAAATGATCGATGCAGTATCGGTGACGGGCGGGCATCTTGGTGCAGGTCTTGGCGTGGTCGAACTGACGGTCGCGTTGCACTGGGTGTTTGATACACCGCGTGACCGCTTGATTTGGGATGTCGGTCACCAGGCTTATCCCCACAAGATTCTGACCGGACGGCGCGACCGCATTCGCACACTTCGGCAGCCGGATGGTCTGTCGGGTTTCACCCGCCGCGCCGAGAGTGAATATGATCCGTTCGGGGCCGGGCACTCGTCAACTTCGATCTCGGCCGGGCTTGGCATGGCCGTTGCTCGTGACCTCAAAGGTGCGAACAACAACGTCATCGCCGTGATTGGCGATGGTGCCATGTCGGCGGGCATGGCTTACGAAGCCATGAACAATGCCGGTGCGCGTGACGAGCGTCTGATCGTGGTCCTCAATGACAACGACATGTCGATCGCGCCGCCAACAGGGGCCATGTCCTCCTATCTCGCACGCATCACGTCAAGCGGCACCTATCTTTATATGCGCGACATCGCCAAGCAGCTTGCCAAGAAGCTTCCCAAGAGTTGGGAGCGACGCGCAGCGCGTGTGGAGGAATATACCCGCCATCTGTGGCAGGGAGGCGCTTGGTTCGAGGAGTTGGGGTTTTATTATATCGGGCCAATAGACGGGCATGACCTGAGCAACTTGTTGCCGGTCTTGAAGAATGTGCGTGACGCAAAACAAGGCCCCATTCTCGTGCATGTCGTGACCAGAAAGGGCAAGGGCTACGGTCCGGCGGAAGAATCCGACGACAAGTACCATGGCGTCTCGAAATTCAATGTCGTAACGGGGGCGCAGGTAAAGGCGCCATCTAATGCACCAAGTTACACAAAGGTTTTCGCCGAAAGCCTGATTGGCGAGGCTCGCAAGGACAGGTCCATCGTCGCCATCACGGCGGCCATGCCGTCAGGCACGGGGCTGGATCTGTTCGGCCAGGAGTTCCCGGAGCGCACGTTCGATGTCGGGATAGCCGAACAGCATGCAGTGACCTTTGCGGCCGGTCTGGCGGCGGAGGGTCTAAAGCCCTTCTGCGCAATCTACTCGACTTTTCTACAGCGCGCTTATGATCAGGTTGTGCACGACGTGGCGGTGCAGAATCTGCCGGTGCGTTTTGCAATCGACAGGGCCGGATTTGTCGGCGCGGACGGCGCCACACACGCTGGAACCTTCGATATAGGTTATCTTGGCGCGTTGCCGAATTTCGTGGTCATGGCGCCGGCAGATGAAGCCGAACTCAAGCATATGATTGCTACCGCGGCGGCGATCGACGATCGCCCCTCGGCAGTGCGTTATCCGCGAGGCGATGGTGTCGGCGTCGATATGCCCGCCGAAGGCGAAACTCTTGAAATCGGCAAGGGGCGCATCATTCGCGAGGGCACGAAGATTGCTCTTTTGTCGTTGGGTACGCGCCTTGCCGAAGCCGTCAAGGCGGCGGAACAGCTGGCAGGCTATGGCTTGTCAACGACGGTGGCCGATGCGCGTTTTGCCAAGCCCCTGGATGCTGAACTCATCGCAAAGTTGGCGAAGGACCACGAGGTTCTGGTGACGATCGAAGAAGGTGCCGTTGGCGGCTTCGGATCGTTCGTGCTGCATTACCTTTCAGGAGAGGGGTTGCTGGACGGTGGCCTCAAGGTGCGCACGATGGTGATGCCCGATGAATTCATCGAACATGGCAAGCCCGACGCAATGTACACTGATGCGGGACTGGATGCTGCCGGGATCGTGGAGACGGTGTTTGCCGCGTTGGGGCGTGAACGGTTGGCTGGTGAGAGCAGTGACCGGGCATAAGCGCTGACACGCTGACACCCATCTGGAAACGCTTTGTACGTGGGCGCGTCTTGAGTAAATTTGGCAATTTGCAGCATCCGCCGCGCTATAACATTAGGGCATGTTCAGCTGAAGTGGACGCGGTTCGGCGTGAAGAATATGCTCAAAATGAAAAAATAGAGTTCTTTCGCGATTCCGTGAAAAGTGAACGCGATCTACGCATGGCTGGCGGGTGGACGCCCACCGCGCAGCCATGCGTGGCAATGCCGGGCCCCGGTGCAATCCCGGCGCCATGACAAGCGTTGTTTATTTGACGGTGATCGTGATTTTCTCGCTCATGACGGCCGGCTTGTGGGGGACGTGATTGTGGTCACCCAACAGCAATTGCAGCGTGTGCTTGCCGGGCGCAAGGGTGAGTGAGGTTTCTGTTTGGCCGCCGCCAAAGTGCTTGTGATTGTCATCTGCCGGTAGCGGGTTTTCGAAATCTATGTTCTCGACATCAATCAAGATGTGGTGGTGTCCCGTTTTTGCTTTTTCGACACCGGCAGGAGCCACGCCCATGCCAGCCAGCCCGAACTTGACGGTGACAGGGCTGGTGACTTCCGCGCCATCTGCGGGTTCAATGAAATAGACCTTGGCGCCGTCCGGTGCGGGGGATTGGGCAACGGCCGGAGATATGGCCAATAGTGCGAGAACCGGAACCATAAAGAACATTGAGATGCGCATGAGACTGTTCCTGTATTAGTTCATGTTTAGCCAAACTGTGGTGCAGTTCAGCGAGAGAAACATGCCCAGATCAAAAGTGTAGAGCCCGTTAGCCATTCCATGAGTAGTGAATGGGTCGCAATTGCGGCGGGCAGTTTCGGGTGGCGGGCACTGGCCGCAGGGTATACCGGATTCTACAAACGGTGAAGTTTGGACCGCAACTTCGCATAAAAGTGACCATCCGCAAGCAGTGCAAGCGTGGCGGTCGTAACGTTGCAAGGTGTCATTGTGCGCAAAAGACTGGACCAGGAATTGGTTGCACGTGGGCTGGTGCAATCGCGTGCCCGGGCGAGCGATCTTATTCGGCGCGGCGCTGTGATGGTGGCGGGACAGGTCGCCTGCAAGTCTGGCCAGCTTGTCGATCCATCGGTCGAGTTGAGCGTTGATGCTGCCGCCAATGCGCATGTTGCGCGCTCCGCCCTGAAACTCAAGGCCGGTCTTTCGCACTTTGACTTTGACGTCAACAACCGGACCGCTTTGGATATCGGATCGTCAACGGGTGGGTTTACGCAGGTCTTGCTGGAATGTGGCGCGCGGAAGGTCTATGCCGTCGATGTTGGGAGGCAGCAGCTGCACGAGCTTTTACGTGATGATCCGCGCGTGGTTTCACTAGAGGGGCAGGATGCCAGGACCTTGGTGCGGGCGCAGGTGCCTGATCCAGTCGATGCCATTGTGGCTGATGTTAGTTTCATTTCGGTGCGCGATGCGCTCGACGTGCCGTTGCAGTTCGCGGCTGCACCATGCTGGCTGGTAGCGTTGGTCAAGCCACAGTTCGAAGCTGGGCGCGC
>JBKEAX010000567.1:0-6682 GCA_047972825.1 Hyphomicrobiaceae bacterium
CGGTGCCGCGCGAGCACAGGCTTGCTGCAGCCATTGCCGAACTTCAGGCATGCCGTGCAATCTTGACGGGTGCGAGTGCTGCTACGGCGATGGAAACATCGGCTTCCAAGGTCAAACGTTCCGTAAGTGTTGCCTGACGTGTTTGAGCCCCGAAAGCTGCTAGTGTGGCGTCGCACCTTAGTTGATCGATGTTGCGGCACGCTGGGTATCAACTAAGGCACGATAAACGCCACACTAAGCCAATGATTTTGCTAGTGGCCTTCATGTCGCGCCACAATTGTATGCGGTTGCGGCTATGTTTCAATTTTGGCGCAACAGGCCACTGGGTGCCGGACCTAGGGTCCGGACCCTAAGGGAGCTGCATGTGGTCCAGGTTTGGCTGGTTGATTTGGAGCGGTCCGCCGCGCCGCTGGAAGCCCTGGAAATTGAGACGCCGAGATTGTCGGACGACGATCAAGCTCGCATCGAAGCGCTCAATCACGCCACGCTCAGGCGGCAACGGCGTCTGACGACAATTGCACTGCGAGTCTTGATTGCCGCGCATGCTGGCGGGCCGGAGTTCGATCGCGTTCCATTCCATAGATTAAAAGGCGGCAAGCCCGTTTTCCAAGGCGCGCGCCTGTCATTTTCCGTTGCGCATTCCGGCCAGCGTGCCTTGTTGGCGCTGGGGCGTGACGTGCCGATCGGCGTCGATCTTGAAGTGTTGCGCACTTTGCACATGCCAAAAGACCGCCAGCAGGCACTGGTCCGTGCTGCACTCGTGTTTGGCCCGTTGCCGCCCGATGAAATCCTGGCAGGGAAAAGCGATGAGGAAACCCTTGTTCTGCGCTCGTGGGTGCGCCTGGAAGCACTAGCAAAAGCCCATGGTTGCGGTATCGCTCGTGTACTTGCCGCTTGTGGCGTCTTGGCGCGCGGTGCTTCGGCTGCAGAGGATGGGCCTGCCTTTCCTGCAAACCTGGGTGAAAGCCAAGATGAACACGTTTTACGGGTCTTTGACCTCGCCCTGCCGCAAGACGCTGCTGGTCAGCCCTGGTTCGCGGCCTTGGCTGTTCTGGGCGCGCCTGGAGAGGGGGGGGGAGGCAATTCAGGCCAAGAAGTCTGCACTCCAGAGGTGAGGCTCCTGCCAACGTCCAGATCCGGGCTGGTCAAGGTTTTGGCAGGCGCATAGCGCCTTGGACGCCATGATATTTCAAGGTGCTGGGACAGAATTTTCAGGTGCACGAGCAGAATTGGGGATTGGTCATTGACCCCTTGGGCCGGTGCATGCGAAAGAAGCCTCCAAATCGGAGCGTAGCGCAGCCTGGTTAGCGCACTTGTCTGGGGGACAAGGGGTCGGGAGTTCAAATCTCCCCGCTCCGACCAATATGATTTTTGGCAGAGCCTTGCGTATCAAGGCCGACAGCAAGCGATTGGTCTACGATCTGCATAGCAGCCAATTACGATAGATTGGTCTTTTCAGAAGCCTGAGCATGGATTGTAGGATGGCCGGTGAGCCAAACCGACAGGTTGATGATCAGCTTTGCCAACTCAGGTTCTTCGATCCGCTTGGCGGCTTTTTTGGGTGAGACCCATTCTATACGCCGCTGTCCTTTCTCGCGCCATTTGAGCAGCTGCGTTTGGACCTCCATTGGAAATACCGTGACGCGGCAGTCGACGGTTGCGAACACGTGCAACTGCTTGCGGTAGACGTAGCTTCCGATTGGAACGGTTGACGTCGAGCCGACTAGTCCTGCTTCTTCGCATGCCTCGATTGCGGCCATTGTGTCTGGGGAAAGATCTGCCTTTGGCCAGCCTTTGGGGATAATCCAACGACCTGCCCCACGCGTCGTGATGATGCACACCAGCAATCCATTCTGCGTGACTACATAAGGCAAGGCAGCATACTGGTTTATTTCACTCAAGGATGGCGTCTCCGCATCAGTGAATGGGCTTGCTCGACGTAATTATGCCAGCTCCGCCAACAGGCATTTCAATGTGCCGTAGTCATAACGGCCTTCCAGTGCGGTATGGGCGGGACCAAGCCTGCCACTTTCCAGCGTGCCGCATTGCTCGAAGGCCGCCATAATCTCATCGATCGCAGGCTCATCAAGACCAACGGCAGAACCAGCCGATACCAATCCAGCCTCAATAGCGTCAGCAAGATGACCGAGAACGGTAGATCTCTCAAGGCCGCGCTTGTTCGCAATTTCGTCAACGTCGCTGCCTGAGAGGTGAAGCGCAAGCGTCTCGTTAACGGTGCCCGACAGCCGGTTGTCGAGCCGGGGATCGCGTGGTTCGGCACGTCCTATGATTTTCAGGAACTCGTCACCAAAACGCGCAATCTTTGCGGCGCCCAGACCGGTAATATCGTGAAGTTCCGCTTTGTTTTGTGGGCGTCTGGATGCGAGTTCCGCAAGTGTGCGGTCGTGACAAATGACATAAGGCGGCACCTTGGCTGCGGTAGCCAGTTCAAGACGAAGCTGGCGCAGTGTCTCGTAGAGCTGGCGGTCATGCGGATTGATACCCGTCAGGTTCGCTTTCGCGCTGCCACGGCGTGATTTCTTCTGGTTTGCTGATAACTGTGGTGCCAGTCGCATGGCGAAGGTTTCTTCACCCCTGAGCAAAGGTCTGGCGGCTTCTGTCAGTTGCAGCGTTCCATAGCCTTCGTCGTCGCCGGTGAGAAATCCCGCCGCGGTAAGCTGGCGAAAAAGCCCACGCCATTCCGTTGCGCTCATATCGGCGCCAATGCCATGGACCGAAAGCCGGTCATGACCGTTTCTAGCTATGCGCTCGTTGGTCTTGCCGGTCAGCACTTCCACCACGTAACCGACTCCGAAGGATTGTCCAGTACGATAGACTGCGGAAAGAGCCTTGCGCGCTGCTTCGGTACCGTCGGTGGTGGCTGGCGGGGTCAGACAGTTGTCGCAGTTGCCGCATGGTTCGCTGAGTTTCTCGCCGAAATAGGCAAGCAGTGCCTGGCGGCGGCAACCTGCCATCTCTGCCAAGCCGATCAGGGCATCGAGCTTTTGCCGCTGAACCTGGCGAAAGGCTTCCGTGCCCTCGGATTTGGCGATCCACTGACGCTGCTGGATGATGTCTTGAAGACCGTAGGCCATCCATGCATTGGCGGGGTCACCATCGCGGCCGGCGCGGCCGGTTTCCTGGTAATAGGATTCAATCGATTTGGGCAGGTTGAGGTGGGCGACAAAGCGAACGTCCGGCTTATCGATGCCCATGCCGAATGCAATCGTCGCGACGACGATCAGACCTTCTGCTTCGAGGAATTCCTTTTGCACGTTGCGGCGTATATCTGCGTCGAGGCCGGCGTGGTAGGCCAAGGCGCGGCGTCCTTTCCTGGTCAGCCATTGGGCCGTATCTTCAACGCCGCGACGCGACAGGCAATAGACGATGCCCGCATCGTTGGGGTGTTCGGACTGGATAAACTGCCACAGCTTCTCGCGGGCACTCATCGAGCCCATTTCGGCAATCGTGTAGCGGATGTTGGGCCGGTCGAAGCTGGCGACGAAACGTTCCGCCTTTTGCAGGCTGAGTTCGGCGATGATCTCTTCGCGCGTGCGCTCGTCGGCTGTTGCTGTCAGGGCTATGCGGGGCACGTAGGCGAAGCGTTCCGCCAGCACCTTGAGCTGACGGTATTCAGGGCGGAAATCGTGCCCCCATTGTGAAACGCAGTGGGCTTCATCAATGGCGAACAAGGCGATGTCGATGTTCGAAAGCCGCTCCAGCGTTCGTTCCTGGACAAGGCGTTCGGGTGCAACGTAGAGCAGTTCCAGTTCGCCGCGTGAGAGGCGCTGTTCGACGTCTTGCATTTCGGCGAAGGTCTGGGAGGAGTTGAGGAACGCTGCTGCGACACCGGCTGCCTCCAGTGCGGCGACCTGATCCTGCATCAGGGCGATCAAAGGGGAGACGACGACACCGACACCTGAGCGGACCAGTGCGGGAATCTGATAGCATAGCGACTTGCCGCCGCCGGTTGGCATGAGGACCAGCGCATCACCGCCACCGACCACGCGTTCGACGATGCGTGCTTGTTCGAAACGAAAACTCTTGTAACCGAATGTCTCCTCCAGAACATGCTGGGCGGCGGCCATGTCGGCGACATTGCAGACGGGCGTGTAATCTGGTTGGTCGTCGGGAAGCGGGTTCGCCATAACCGTTTGCCGTCCAGTGCTGAGGTGGGGAGAGATGCTCGATGATTGCGCTGCAACCTAGCAGATTCGCCGTGTGCGAACGGCGTGGCGGGCGAACCAATCCCCAACTGATGAAAAGCCTGGCAATGTGCGGTATTTTCAACGGCCGGGATCCAGAAATACCGTCTGGGTGCGGCAATTGAATACGATCCAGCTCCTGCTGGTCGCCAAGTTTTTCAGGGCTCTACCGCTGCGCACTTCAGCTAAACATACTCTAACGCCACATTCAGAACGGGTTCATATTCCCACATGTATGTTGCAATCATGATCACAGGAGGCACGCGGCGGGTCAAAGCCAGGGAGTTGCCTGGCTGGTTTGTACAACACGATGCCGTGCTCTGGCAGAAAAGTGCCGAAACGAGGATTGGGACCGATGACCGCACTGGTTGAGACTCGAAAAGCTGAAATTCTGGCTTTGGCTGTCACGCTATTGGGTGCGGTGATCATGACGGCACCGGCTTCGGCCCAGTCCAACTGCAAGTGGTACGGAGCCACAGCGTTGAAGCAGCAACAGCAAAACGAGAAGCTGGGCTGCAATCTCAATGGGCCGGAATGGCACACCGATCTTGCTCGCCATATGTCCTGGTGCCGGCGCATGCCGCCCGATGTCTGGAGAGCCTCGTCACATGAGCGCGATCAGAAATTGGCAGCTTGCGCGGTGAGAAAGTGACACCCATATAACCTTCAGAAGTGTCGGCAACCCCTTCCCCCCGGTGCGTTGTCCGGCATAGCGGCCCCCGGTTCCCCCACCGGTGTGGCCGCTAACTTTTTGGAGGGCAGGCTATCCGCCTTGCTTGGAATAGAGTTGCGTAATTACGCTTGGCGCTTGTTGTTGCGCCGCTTCTGGCGTCGCCGCCACAGTGCATAGAGCCCGCCCGCGCCAGCGGCTTGTCCAAGCAGCGTTGCGCCAAGTGCTGGCAAGGGTGCTCCGCCGCCGTTTCCACCGTAGCCCCAGCCATAGTGGTTGCCATTTCCCTTGTAGTCCTTCGGTGCGGCGTGAACGCTGGTATAGGAAACGCCCAGTAAAATAAATCCGCCAGCAACCATGATGGATGCAAGATGGGCTACACGGACAATCTGTTTCACGGCATTTTCCTCATAATAACACATGTCGGAAAATGCCAAACTCATTCTAATTTTATGTTAAAGGGTGCTCAAATTGTTCCTTTCGTGGGGCGTCAGGCGGCAATTGTGAACCATTACCATGCTGTCAGGCGATTTATCGCTGCCAAGCGGTTGCGGGTGGGCCGCTGCAGGCGTTTTCCGGGCGTGGCTCGGGAGAGATGGCCACGATTGGGAGAGTTGGCTTCCCGGACGCACCGTATAGGCGACTCACGTCGCGTATGAAGCCTTCCAGTTGCCGGTTAAAGCCACTGGGTTGTTGCTCAACGCCCTTGTCCTGGATGAAGGCCACGTCGCCTGCGTGCTGCTGGCGGAAAAATTCAGCACCTTCTGCGTTGCCGCCCATGACGGCCACGACGATCGGCTTCGGGCACCCCTGGCGGGAAAATAATCGCCACTCGTAAAGGTTGCTGACGTCGCCTTTTTCATCTCTTGTTTCGGTCCAGCCATGGCGGGACATGATCTGGGTGATATGCGCATTGGCGGCCACAGTCGCTGCGTCCGACGTGTCGGCGTAGCGCACAAATTTCAATGCGATTGCAAATCCTATGACCAGGACAATGAACGCGGCTTTGAGCAAGGGTGTGTTCATGGCTGGCTGGCCCAATTGCCAAGCAGCAGGACTGTTGCGGCCTGGAACATGTCGAAAATATTTGCGCCTATGGGACCGTGGGCGAGATCGTAGGCGTCAGATGACCAGGCCATGATGGCAAGCCTGATGAGGTTTGCGACGGCATAAATAGCTCCGAGTGCCAACACAGCGCGCCACAACCTTGCGGCCTTTACGTCTCCAAGCAGATAGGCAACTGCAACCAGTGCGACAGCGGCATGCGGTAGCGCGTCGGTTGTCGTGCACTTGGTCATGAGGATGAGATTGTGCGTCTCAGGATTGCCGACAACGTTGCCGAATTGGGCGATGTCTGGCCGAAACAGCGAGAGCATTTTTGCCAATACAAATGCTTCGGCGGTTGTGACCGGTAGTGCGATCCATTTCAGGATAACCGAAGACCAGATCGAGGCGAGAGCCACACCAAGGAACACAAGCGCGCCGATGCGCCGCTCTGCTGTCGTTTGTGTGGCCTGGAATGCCGCATAGAGCGCTAGCGCCCCCCACGAGACTGCGCTGCTTGGAACCAATATGAGTGCCAATACAATGGCGTCGAACCAGATGGGCGCTGCTTTGTGCTGCGTTCCCGCTCCTAACGAGAGCTTAACCGCAACCAGTAACGCAACGAGTTGGAACGGGCTGATCCCGAACGTCAAGGATGCACCGCTGTCTGCATTCATGCTGGCGATGATTGTAACCAGCAACGCGTTCAGCGCGGCTCCGGCCATGATGACAACCGGCACGTCGAATGCGCGCTGGGTAAAGG
>JBKEAX010000097.1:0-16170 GCA_047972825.1 Hyphomicrobiaceae bacterium
GACACGATTTCTGCCGCCATGATCAGGGCGTTGACGATAAAGCGCACGTCGACCATACCCCTCAAGTTGCCACTTCATCGCTCATGCAAACTAGGATCGGGACATTGAGCCTTGAACCTGAGCCAGCCATGAGCCTGTTTTTCAGACGACCCTACCCTCACTAGCCTAAGGACGCCGAGCGAACAATGACCGACAGGAAAACGGATAAGGGTTCAGGTTCACGCACCGGACCTGCTGTCGCGGCTGCCCCGGCGCCGGGCAAGAAAAAAACACTGGGCGACCTTCTGGAGGTTATGGCGGCGCTCAGAACACCTGATACCGGCTGTCCTTGGGACCTTGAACAGACCTTTGCAACCATTGCCCCCTACACGCTTGAAGAGGCCTATGAAGTGGCCGATGCGATTGAGCGCGGCGATATGGCGGGCCTGGAAGAAGAGCTTGGTGACCTCTTGCTTCAGGTTGTCTATCACGCTCGCATGGCGGAAGAAGCCGAGCTGTTCGCATTCGATGATGTTGCCGACGCCATTACGCGCAAGATGATCCGCCGCCATCCGCACGTCTTTGGTACGCCTGATGAGCGCGCGGCAGGCGCGCAGCCTGGTTTCTGGGCGCGCATCAAGTCGGAAGAAAAGGCCGAGAAGGAAGCCTTGCGCCAGAAATTGGCGACCTCTGGTGGGGGTGATGCAACTCCTAATGCAGGAAGCCCTGATAGCGATAAGGCTGTTTCGGCAGCGATGGATGCTCAGGGATTTCCGACCCGCGAAACATCTCTACTTGCCGACGTACCGCTGCCGCTGCCTGCGCTGTCACGTGCGTTCAAGTTGCAGAGCAAAGCTGCACGGGTGGGTTTTGATTGGCCCTCAATCGTACCTGTCTTCGACAAGATGCGCGAAGAACTTGCCGAGCTTGAGGAAGTTGCCATTGCCGTCGATCCCCGTGGCGCTGGGCAAATGTCGGTTCCCAGCGCCAACGACATGAAGCGCATTGAGGAGGAACTGGGCGATCTGCTTTTTGTCATGGCGAATGTTGCGCGCCATCTCAAGCTGGACCCGGAGGCTGCATTGCGCGGCGCCAACGAGAAGTTTTCCCGTCGCTTCCTGCATATCGAGCAGCGCTTGGCCAGCATGGGAAAGACACCTGACGACAGCAATCTTCAGGAAATGGATGGCCTGTGGGATGAAGCCCGAGCGGCTGAAAAGATCCCCGGCGAGCCGATCAAAACGTCGAACCGGTAGCTCAACACCAGGCGCGGTACCCCCATGCAATCAAAGTCATGCTTGCGCCCGATCGATATATAAAAATATATCTAACGATGCGATTGATATATTTTCCCATATCCATTGTTGACAACCGATCAGGTCTTGATATATAAATCCATATCGGTAGAAAGCTATGATGTAGTTATACATATCACGTTTCGATGCACTCAGCCGCACATATTGCCAGAATCCTCCGAGAAACCCGCGAGGCCAAGGGGCTGTCGCAGCGCGACTTGAGTCAGCGCGCCGGCGTGCCTCAGCCGCATATCTCCAAGATCGAGAACGAGGCGGTGGATTTGCGCCTTTCCAGTCTCCTGGCCATCGCCAATGCGCTTGATCTGGAACTGGCGCTCGTCCCCCGCAAAGCTGTGCCGGCCGTCCAGTCGATTGCACGCATGACATCGGAAAGTGATCGCGCCGACCCGGAGGCCAGCACTGAACTGGCGCGCACATTGAACGCGCTTACGCGACTACGGTCACGGCTGGATTTGGAAGACCCACGGCTCCAATCCGAACTGGATCGGTTGCAAGCGGCTCTGACCGATCTTGGCCAACTGCCACTGACCGCTGCACACGCCGCGCAACTCAGACGACTACGCCGCCACCTCTTGGCGACTGATGAGTTGCCCATCCAATTTGGTGCGGCGATCATGCAGATCAGCGATATGCGCTCCCGCCTGCTTGCCCAAAGGATGACTGCCGACGACGCTGCCGCCTCCCCTCGCCCTGCTTATTCGCTCGATGAGGACGACGATGGCTGAAATCACGGTTCTGGACGTGTCGCTTTATGGAGAGCCCATCGGCACGCTGACGCGCATACCCGGCGACCGGACGCTCTTTGCGTTCAACGACGACTATATCGCCAATGACGCGAGGCCAACGCTCGGCCTTTCCTTCAAGGATGCGCTTGGCGGGCTCATCACCGAATTCAAGCCGGTGCAAACGCGCGTCCTGCCTTTTTTCTCCAACCTGCTGCCTGAAGGACGATTGCGCGATTACCTGTCCGAACGTGCCAGTGTGAACCCGGAGCGCGAGTTTTTCTTGTTGTGGGTGCTTGGCAGCGACCTGCCCGGCGCCGTTACCATCGCCCCGGCCGAAGGTGAAGCTTGGCCCATAGACTTCGCCGCCAACACCAGAGGGGGGCAAGACCCTGCCGCAGCGCATCGCCGCCATGGTGACGCGCTGCGTTTTTCATTGGCCGGTGTGCAGCTCAAATTTTCTGCCGTCGAAGGGCCCAAAGGCGGGCTGACTGTCCCAGGCACGGGCATTGGTGGTTCGTGGATTGTCAAGTTGCCGTCCACATCCTATCCGGGCGTGCCGGAGAACGAATTCTCGATGATGACGCTTGCCGCAATGGTCGGCATCGATGTGCCGCGAATTGATCTGGTCGAAACCTCTTCCATTGCCAACCTGCCGGACGGGGCCGATGCCATGGACGGCAAGTCGTTCATCATTGAACGCTTCGACCGGCTGCCCGATGGGTCGCTCATTCACATCGAAGATTTCGCCCAGGTGTTCGGGGTCCGGCCCGATGATAAATACAAGCGCGCCAACATGCGCAATATCGCCACCGTCATCGCTGCCGAAGCTGGCAATCTGGAATTGCAGGAGTTCATTCGCAGGCTCACGTTCAACACGCTGATTGGCAACGGCGACATGCACCTGAAAAACTGGTCGTTGATTTACCCTGACCGCGTGCATGCCGCCTTGGCACCCGCCTACGACTTTGTTTCGACGATCCCCTACATTCCCAACGATACGTCCGCGCTTAATTTTTCGCGATCCAAATTGTTCGATGATTTCTCCGTTGACGAACTATCGCACCTCGCCGGCAAGGCCCAATTGCCTGTAAAGCTGGTGCTGGATGCCGCGCATGAAACCGTTGAGCGCTTCCGTGAGGTATGGACAAGGGAAAAGGGCCACCTGCCGATGGCGAAAAAGGTGACCGAGGCGATCGACAAGCTCTTGCCGCGTATTCCGATAGCAAATGAATAACGTAACCTATTCAATAGACTGATGCGGGTCGATATTGCCTGCCACGGCCTCTTGCGCACCGCTCCGAACCCACCTATAACCGGCCAGTCACCGTTTCGGTTGGAGGCTGAACGGGAGAGGTGCGTTTTGCGCCTGGGTCAGCGTTGCGGGCATATCATATGTGCCCTTCCCCGCAGCCCAGCGCGTTGAGTTCCAAGAGGCATGTGCTTCGTCTCCCGGTGTTTCCACTCTGACAAGGATCTCGAAGGGCCTTTCCGAGGCCTGTCGAGAGGCTCTGCGCCGAAGCGGACAACACGAACGATGAAAGGCTGACACATGCCACTTTACGAGCATGTTTTCCTGGCCCGCCAGGATGTTTCCAACCAGCAGGTCGAAGCGCTGACCAAGGAATTTTCCGACGTCATCACGGAGAACGGTGGCACGGTTGCGAAAACCGAATACT
This sequence comes from Hyphomicrobiaceae bacterium, assembly GCA_047972825.1. Lineage (GTDB taxonomy): Bacteria > Pseudomonadota > Alphaproteobacteria > Rhizobiales > Hyphomicrobiaceae > JAEUMD01. The sequence goes on from JBKEAX010000097.1 coordinate 3,697, forward strand.
GGGGGCTGAAATCCCTCGCCTACAAAATCAAGAAGAATCGCAAAGCCCATTACACGATGATCAACATCGATGCCTCGCCTGCGGCGGTGGCTGAGATGGAGCGCCGCATGGGTCTGTCCACGGACGTGCTCCGGTTCCTCACGCTGAAAGTCGACGAGCACGAAACCGAGCCGTCTGTGATGATGCGCAAGGGTGATCGCGATGACCGTGACGGCCGTGGTGGCCGCGGCGGTGGTTTCCGTGGTGATCGCGGTCCGCGCGGACCGCGTGGTGACCGCCCGCCGCGTGGCGACCGTGAAGGCTCTACTTTCCGTGCCCGCCCACCACGTGATTCCAACCCCGGATCGGAGGGCTGATAGATGGCCGAAATCTCATCCACGTCGTCTGCGCCGCGCCGGCCCTTCCATCGCCGCCGCAAAACCTGTCCGTTCTCCGGCGCCAACGCACCGAAGATTGACTACAAGGACGTGCGCCTCCTTGGCCGCTATGTTTCGGAACGCGGCAAGATCGTTCCCTCACGCATCACGGCGGTTTCCGCCAAGAAGCAGCGTGAACTGGCCCGCGCTATCAAGCGCGCCCGCTTCCTTGGTCTGCTTCCCTACGTCGTCAAGTAATACGGGCGCAGAAAAAAAGCACCGGCGCTCCGGTTGGCAAGAATGACCGGAGCGCTTTGATTTATTGGCATGGTTGGGACACACCTTTTAACGAGGCTTGAGTGTCTCTAACCGCGGACACCGCGGGACAGCGAGCAACATGCGTGGCAATTATCTGATCGGCTTTGCCGCTGGCATTGTAACGGCTGTGGTCTTTCTTTCGGCGACCACCGGCTCGGTGCCAATGCGCATCATGCTATTTTTATTGACGCCACTTCCTCTGTTCCTGGCCGGGTTCGGCTGGGGCTGGGGCACAACATTGATTGCAGCCGTTGCAGGAACGCTGGCAACTGCGATCCTGACAACCGTCCAGGTCGCAACCATTTTCGCGATTTCTCCTGCTATCCCGTCGGTGATCCTGACCTACCTCGTTACATTGAATCGGCCGGCATCCGGCCCAGGTCCGGATGTTGACCCCAACACGCGGCTGGAATGGTATCCGGTCGGCCGGATTGTTGTATGGGCGGCTGGAATTTCGGGCGTGATGGCCCTGGCAGCCATGGTTCTGATTGGACCAGACCTCGATACGCTGCGACAGGAAATCAAAAAGCTGGTTGAAACGGTTTTCAAGGCGCAGTTTGAATCCATCAACGGCGGCCAGGCACTCAGCGATGCAGATCTTGAGCGTCTCGTCGACGTCGGGATGTATATCCTGCCCGCTGCAACCGCATTGTCCTGGATGCTTACGGTGCTATTGAACCTGTGGCTTGCGGGTCGGATCGCACTCGCCTCCGGGCGGTTGCCGCGGCCGTGGCCAGACATCCCAGCCATGCGCTTCCCGCGTTTCACACCGCTGGCCCTGGCCTTAGCCAGTTTGGGCACATTCATTCCAGGCTATGCGGCACTTGGTGCATCGGCATTCTCAGGTGCGTTGTATTTCGCATACGTGTTGATGGGCCTTGCGGTCATCCATCACATCACACGTGGCCAGCCATGGCGGCCCTTTGCCTTGTGGATGCTTTACGTTGCTCTGCTGGTTCTGAGCACCGGCATATCGGTGTTGATCGCGCTGCTCGGTTTGGCGGACGGTATTGTATCGGTACGTGGGCGCTCAAAGAATTTGCCACCGCCACCACGCCCACCGCCAAACAACACCAGTTGATTTGAGACCTCAGCAATCACAGGCAACTGACACCTTAATTCTCAAAAATTCTCGAACGCGATTAAAGCCTCAAAAGAACAACCCAGGCCCAGCGCCTGTTGAACCGGATAAAAGGAAAATTCCAATGCAAGTTATTCTACTGCAACGTATCGCCAAGCTCGGCCAGATGGGTGAAGTGGTTTCAGTAAAGCCAGGATATGCCCGCAACTTTCTGCTTCCGCAGAAAAAGGCGCTGCGGGCGACGGAAGAAAACCGCAAGCAGTTCGAAAGCCAGCGTGCACAACTTGAGGCCGACAATCTCGCCCAGAAATCCGAAGCCGAGAAAGTGGCTGAGAAACTGAATGGCGAGAGCTTCATCGCCATCCGGCAGGCCGGTGACACTGGCCAGCTCTATGGCTCTGTTTCAACCCGCGATATCGCCGAAGTGATCACCGAAGGCGGCTTTACGATCAACCGCAATCAGGTGGCCATGGAACGTCCCATCAAGAACCTGGGCGTGCATGAAGTTGAAGTCGCACTGCATCCGGAAGTCTCCGTCTCTGTGAAGCTCAACGTTGCGCGCTCCGAGGACGAAGCTGAGCGCCAGGCTCGCGGCGAGGACGTCACGATCATCAAGGATGAGGTTCTTGAGCTCGAAACCTTCAATCCAGACGAAGACATGTTCGATGAAGAAACCCACGCCGATTCGGAAGCGGAAGCTGAAGACGGGGAAAACAGGGCCTGAAACCGGCTGTTTATGCCAGACGATATCGAAAGTTCGTTGCAACGCGCGCCCGGCAATCCCCTGCCGGGCGCTTTCATTTGAGGCCCCGTGTTGGCCTGAACCGCCCCGAGGCTGTGGGGCAAATGCAGTCGCGATCCCGTCATGCACGGGCAAGCAAGAACAGGGTGGTTGGCAGGATGAAAGCCAATGCCGGCAAGCGCCGTCGTGATTCGCCGCTGCCAAGCTGAATTTTTTCTACCTGTGTGTAGTGTGTATGAACTGGGATGATGGGCCCACCTTGGCTTCCGGGCACTCTACCATGGGGCCGACTCAAACTAAATTCAGGCCCATGGTACAAAACGCAATACTCCCTGCCGACAAGCTCCGCGCCGTAGCGGAAGCTGACGAGCCCCTCACCTTCCGTCAGGTTCCCCACAACATCGAGGCCGAACAGGCTTTGCTGGGGGCAATTCTGGTCAACAACGAGTCGCTGGACCGGGTCACCTCGTTCCTGCAGACCGAGCACTTCTATGATCCCCTGCATGGCGAGATCTTTACTGTGGCCTCCAAGCTCATCGGTGCGGGCAAGCAGGCGACGCCGATCACGCTTCGGACCTTCTTTGAGAACGCCGAACCAATCGATGAACATTTGACGGTGCCGCAATACCTCGGCCGCCTTGCCGCCAACGCTACGACGATCATCAATGCGCATGACTATGGCCGCACCGTCTATGATCTGGCGGTACGCCGGCACTTGATCATGATCGGTGAGGAGATGGTCAACACGGCATTCGATTCGCCCGTCGATCATCCTCCTGAAGAACAGATCCAGGAAGCCGAAGGCCGGCTTTATTCGCTCGCTGAGCAGGGCAAATACGGCCAGGGTTTTGTCACGTTCGGCAACGCACTGACCGCCGCGATAGACATGGCCGACAGCGCCTTCAAGCGTGCAGGTCATCTTTCAGGGCTCGCAACGGGGTTGTCAGACCTCGATAAGAAAATGGGTGGCTTGCAACGTTCAGACCTTATCATTCTCGCTGGGCGACCTTCGATGGGCAAGACCGCGCTCGTTACCAACATCGCCTACAACGTTGCCCGCAACTACAAGGTTGAGCAACGTCCCGACGGCATGGATGAAGTTGTAGATGGCGCCGTTGTCGGGTTCTTCTCGCTTGAAATGTCTTCAGAACAGCTCGCGACACGTATCCTTGCCGAACAGGCCGAGATCGGTTCGGAAAAAATCCGCCGTGGCATGATCGATGAAAGAGAATTCCGAAAGCTGGTCGACGTCTCCCAGGAGATGAGCCGCATTCCGCTCTACATCGACCAGACTGGCGGCATCACCATCGCCCAATTGGCGGCCAGGGCGCGCAAATTGAAGCGGCAACGCGGGCTTGGGCTGCTGATTGTCGACTACTTGCAGCTTTTGGCAGGCTCTTCCAAATCCGCTTCTGCCGGCCGCGTGCAGGAAATTACCGAAATCACAACCGGCCTGAAGGCACTTGCGAAGGAACTTAGCGTTCCGATCATCGCGCTTTCGCAGCTATCGCGCCAAGTCGAGCAGCGTGATGACAAGCGCCCACAACTGTCTGACTTGCGCGAGTCTGGCTCAATCGAGCAGGATGCCGACGTTGTCATGTTCGTGTTCCGCGAGGAATACTATGTGGAGCGCAAAAAGCCGAGTGAGGGCACCGAGGAGTTCTTGCGCTGGCAGCAGGAGATGATGAACGTGTCCGGCAAGGCGGAAGTGATTATTGGCAAGCAACGCCATGGTCCGGTTGGCACGGTCGCGCTATCCTTCGAGTCGCAGTACACGCGCTTTGGCAATCTAGCCCATGACTACCAGCAACCGGACCAGTAGGCGCGTGACGCAACAAAAAAGCACCAGGCACAACAGCCCGACGCAGGAGCTGATAGAACGGGCACCTGCACATGCAACGGGTATGGTTGTTGTCGATCTGGATCGTGTGGCGTCAAACTGGCGGGCGCTTTCCGATCTGGTGCGGCCGACCGAATGCGCAGCGGTCGTCAAAGCCGATGCGTATGGGCTTGGTGCGGACCATGTCATTCCCGCGCTCGCCGCTGCAGGCTGCGAAACCTTCTTTGTCGCGACACTTGATGAAGCCATTCAAGCACGCAAGCTCGCACCCAGCGCGACCACCTACATGCTGGATGGCCTTGCCAAAGGCGCCAGCGAGGCCGTGCGCAAGGCTGGTGTGATCCCTGTGCTGTCGAGCCTGCCCGAGATCGAGGAATGGTCAGCGCTCTCGGCGACACGAAAAGACCGCCTCGCAAGCGCACTGCACGTTGACACCGGCCTCAACCGGCTGGGCCTTTCGGCAAGCGAGATTCAGGCGCTGGTCACCGGCCAGCACTTGCTTGACCGGCTGAACGTAACGCTGGTGATGAGCCACCTCGCCTGCGCCGATGATCCCGCACATCCCAAGAATGCACTCCAGCGCGACATCTTCAACCAACTGGCGCCTATGCTGCCGAGCACGGCGCGATCGCTGGCCGCCTCTGACGGATTGATGCTCGGCAAGTCGTTCCACTACGATCTGGTTCGTCCGGGCTATGCGCTCTACGGCGGGCAGGCATTTGGCGGTGGCAGGACGCCTGTTGAGCCCGTCGTTGAAGTCTACGCCAAGATACTCCAGGTGCGCGATGTCGCTCCCGGGCAAACAGTCGGTTATTCGGCAACCTGGACACCAACCCAAGCAAGCCGCATCGCCGTTATCGCCGCCGGCTATGCTGACGGGCTTTTCAGGCACTTGTCTCGTGCCAGTGAAAACACCGCTTCGACCCATTCTCCTCAGCCAGCCAACCCAGCCAACGTTGCGATTAATGGCGAACTGGCCCCCATCGTCGGACGCGTATCCATGGATCTTGTCACCATCAATGTTACGGGGTTGGAGAAGGCGCCGGAACCAGGCGACATGGTTGAGCTGATCGGCCCCAACATCTCCATCGAAGCACACGGCGGTGCTTCCGGCACCATCGGTTATGAGGTGCTAACCAACCTGCGCCACCGTTTCCACCGTTTGTATGTTGGCGGGGACTGCTGACGCCATGGCCAAGCCTGCCCGCAACACATATGTCTGCCAGTCTTGCGGCGCGGTTGAAACGCGTTGGTCGGGCAAGTGTCCCAGTTGCGGTGAATGGAACACCCTTGTTGAAGAGGCGACGCCGGCGGTTGCAGCTGTGCCTGGTTCCGGCCTCTCCAAGGCCGCTCGTGGCAAACGCACGCAGTTGGAAAGCCTGCAGGGTAAAAGCGAAGAAGCACCGCGTTTCACAACAGGCTTTGTCGAACTGGACCGCGTAACAGGCGGCGGCATCGTTCCAGGCTCGGCGCTGCTGATCGGCGGGGAACCGGGCATCGGCAAATCAACAATTCTATTGCAACTTGCGGCCGCCGTTGCCCGCACCGGTCGCCGCGCGATCTATTTCTCTGGCGAGGAAGCCGCTGCCCAGGTACGCCTGCGCGCCGAGCGGCTGGGCCTTACCGACGCACCTGTCGCCCTTGCCGCGGAGACAAACCTTGCCAACATCATCGAGACGATAGGCGGTGAGAAACGCGCCGACCTCATTGTCATCGATTCCATTCAAACGCTTTGGAGCGATGCTCTTGAGGCGGCTCCTGGAACCGTCAGCCAGGTGCGCACGGCGACACAATCACTGATCCGTTACGCCAAGGGGCATGGCGCCGCGCTGCTGCTCGTCGGCCACGTCACCAAGGACGGACAGATTGCCGGCCCCAAGGTCATCGAGCATATGGTTGACACCGTGTTGTATTTCGAAGGCGATCGCGGCCATCCCTATCGCATCCTACGCGCAGTGAAAAACAGATTTGGCGCAACAGACGAAATCGGTGTGTTTGAGATGGCCGGTTCAGGGCTAAGGGAAGTTCAAAACCCCTCGGAACTTTTCCTGGGTGACCGCGATAGCGCCAGCCCCGGTGCTGCTGTGTTCGCAGGCATGGAGGGCACGCGCCCGATTCTTGTGGAAATTCAAGCACTCGTGGCCCCTTCGTCGCTGGGCACCCCGCGCCGCGCAGTGGTGGGATGGGATGCCAACCGGCTATCGATGCTGCTGGCCGTTCTGGAAGCGCGTTGTGGTTTGTCGTTTGCGCAGGCGGACGTCTACCTCAATGTCGCTGGCGGGCTCAAAATCACCGAACCTGCGGGCGATATTGCCGCCGCGGCCGCCCTTCTGTCGTCATTTTCAGGTGTTGCGCTCCCCCCGGATCACGTCTACTTCGGTGAAATCTCTTTGTCGGGTGCCGTGCGTGCCTCAGCGCACATGACAGCCCGGCTGAAGGAAGCGCAAAAGCTCGGGTTCACAAAAGCGGTAATGCCGGCATCCGGTGAAATGGATGGTGCGAGTTTGACCCTGGACATCGAACGCATTGACCATTTGAAAGCGCTTGCGGAGGCTCTGACGCCGTGATTCTGACGTTCAAATTCGACACCCGTGGACAAAAAGCGCTTAGGACGCCCGGCCGCGTTGCCTGCTGCGCCGTGTACGCGCACAATTGCGTCAGCCCCATTGCCCACCACTGCGACCGTTTCAGTGAATAATCAGGAATTGGACAGATGATCGGCCCCTTGAGCTTCCTTGACGTCGCCTTGCTGGCGGTCTGTTTCATTTCAGCTTTGCTGGCTATGTATCGCGGGTTTGCACGCGAGATGCTGTCGATCCTGTCCTGGATCGTGGCGTTTGCCGCTACGTTTTACGCCATTATCGATCCCGAAAAGTATGGCGGCAAGCGCGGTGGCAGTTTTGGCTCTGGCTTTGCAACAACCATTGCTGAAGACTTGGCCAAACAGGTGCAGATGCCGGTTCAAATCGCGCAGATAGCGGTCGGTGCCGTCATTTTCCTGATTGTATTGATCGTCGTTCACCTCATCACAGCCCGGATCTCTGATTCGATCCTGGACAGCCGGGTTGGCATGATTGACCGTATCCTGGGCTTTTTGTTCGGCGTGGCGCGCGGCTTCATCCTGATCGTCATTCCCTACATGCTTTACGAAGCCTTCATGGTGGACCCCCGCAATCCGGAAAGCTCTTTTCCCTGGGTTCGTGATTCCCAGTCGCTTCCCTATATTCAGTCGACTGGTAATTCCATTAAGAATATTCTGATCCGCGTGGTCCCTTCGTCGCTGACCGAACCCTCAGCACCTCCAGCGGATCAACAAGGGTTCATATTACCGCAAAGAGAATTCGACGTAGGGGTGGCGCAGCCGGTGTCATTTCATATAAGTGTCACGTGGCGGCGGTCCTGAACCGTCCTTGGCTCGAAGATTTGAGATCGGGCTGACGGATGCGATGTTCTGCTGGCCGCTAATATATGGCCAAACGGCGACCGGGAGACGGCGATGGAATACCTCGATCCCGAAGCGGATGGGCAGGCGGAGAAAGTCAGCCCAGAGACCTTCAACCCGGGCTTGTCCCGTTATGGTGATGACCGGCTGCGTGAAGAATGCGGTGTTTTTGGTATTTTCGGCCACAAGGATGCGGCAACGCTGACGACGCTCGGGCTGCACGCTTTGCAACATCGCGGCCAGGAAGCGGCAGGCATCGTCACCTATGACGGCCGGCAGTTCCATCAAGATCGGCGCATGGGGCTGGTTGGCGACAATTTCAACAAGGTCGATGTGTTGAGTCGCCTCAAGGGCCGCATGGCGGTTGGCCACAACCGTTATTCGACCACTGGCAACACCATTCTGCGTAATGTGCAGCCGCTGTTTGCTGATCTCAACACCGGTGGTTTTGCCATCGCACATAACGGCAACCTGACCAACGCCATCACCATCCGCCGTGACCTTATCAAGACCGGCGCCATCTGCCAGTCGACGTCCGACACCGAGGTCATCCTGCACCTTGTCTCCCGCTCCACCAAGGGTCGCTTCGTCGATCGCTTCATCGATGCCATACGCCAGATCGAAGGTGGTTATGCGCTTGTCGGCCTAACCAACGACATGCTGATTGCCGCGCGCGACCCGGTCGGGATCCGCCCGTTGATCCTGGGCCGCATCGGTTCGGCCTACGTCCTCGCGTCAGAAACCTGCGCGCTCGACATGGTTGGTGCCGAATTCCTGCGCGAAGTCGAGAACGGCGAAGTGATCGTCATTACCGATGAGGGCCTGCAGAGCCATCGCCCTTTTCCCAGGCGCCCGGCACAGCCGTGCATTTTCGAATACATCTACTTTGCCCGCCCAGACAGCATCATCTCTGGCAAAAGCGTCTATGACATCCGCAAGCAAATGGGCGTGGAACTCGCCCGCGAAAGCGCCGCTGACGTAGACGTCGTGGTTCCCATACCCGACAGCGGTGTTCCCGCCGCGATTGGCTATTCGCAGCAATCAGGTGTTCCATTTGAACTCGGGATCATTCGCAATCACTATGTCGGGCGCACCTTTATCGAGCCGGAACAACGCATCCGGGCGCTGGGCGTTAAGCTCAAGCATTCCGCTAACCGGGGCGTCATCCGTGGCAAGCGGTTGATCCTGATCGATGACAGCGTCGTGCGCGGCACGACCTCCAAGAAGATCGTCGAATTGATGTATGAGGCAGGTGCCGCCGAAGTGCACATGCGCATCGCCTCGCCCCCCATCACTCATCCTGACTACTACGGCATCGACACCCCACGCGCTGATGACTTGCTCGCTGCCAATTTCGACCTTGAAGGCATGCGTGAGTTCATGGGGGCGACGACATTGGCCTTCCTGTCCGTTGACGGCATCTACCGCGCTGTTGGTCACGACCGCCGGGATCCTTTTGCGCCGCAGTTCACTGACCATTGCTTCACCGGCCATTACCCGACGTTGCTTGTTGACCAGAATGGTGAGCAAAAAGGCGCACCACAGCAATTGTCATTGCTCGCAGAAGTCGTGTGAACCTCGGCATGGGCTCCGGTGCCCGGTAATAAATTGCTACCATTTGTCTATGTGTGATCGAGCCATGCTTACATCGTCATAATCACGCGCCATACTCTGTTGGATTGTCGAGCCCGGCAAACCTTGCTGTGGGACTGAGCATCGCGCGGCGATGCGAGACGACCCAGTTGGGCTTATGCCGGATCTTAGAGCATGTTTTAAACGTTGAATCGCTGCACACTTTTGCGCGACATGCATTAGGGAACGTTTGTGGCGGCCAATGAAATTTGGCCGGGGCAATATTGACCGGGAGATGAATTCCATGCGTGGAAACGTCTGGGCACGAACGCGCACGAGCGCGCTGATCTCACTTGTTCCAGCCTGTATTTTCGTAACGATGGCCATGACGTCAGCGGTGCATGGTGAACCGCAGGCCAAACATACAAAACGCATTTATACAGGCGGAGATAAAGGTGCCTACCACCTGAGCTTTTGCCCACCCTTGGCAACGGCTCTTGAAAAGGCTGGTCAAACCTACACCTGCACACCATCTGCGGGCAGTCTCGACAACATGAAACGGGTCGCCGCCAGTCCGCGCGATATCGGGTTTGCCCAGCTTGATGTTCTGACGTTGAACCGTCAGGAATTTTCCGATGGCCAGGCGTTTTCCACGATCCGCTCCGGTGACGTGCATGAGTGCCTGTTTGCCGTGACGCGAAATCCCGAGTTGAAGTCTTTTGGCGACATTGCCGCTCGCGCCGAAGAACTGCGCTTCATCCTGCCGTCAGAGGATTCGGGGAGTTCTGGTACCTTCCGCTATCTTCAGTCGATTGACATGGATCTGGCTCATGCCACCAGCGTGCGCCACACCGAGAATGTGGACGAAGCCATCAGACTGGCATTGTCAGCCGACGACACAGTGTCACTGTTCATCCAGTTTCCAGATCCCGACAATCCACGCTTCCAGCTCGTCAACCGGTTGGGCGGTCACTTCATTCCCGTGATCGATCGCAACATTCTATCGGCTTCCATAGAGGGGCGATCCATCTATTTTGCCAAGGAAACGGAAGTCATGGATGCAAGGTGGACGAAGCAGGGCAAGCAAGTGATTACCGCTTGTACGCCACTGGTCATTTTTACGGGCGCCGCACGGCACATTACCAACCCAGAGGCCGCCAAGGCTCATGCTGCGATGATCAAGGAGATCCGCGAGATACCCGCCGACAAACTCAAGCCAAGCGATGATCTGCTGGCTTCGGTTGTAAAGCGGACTAAGGAATTGTCGGCTGCCGCCGTCGGTAAGCTGGTCGACGTATCCGAAGCCGCCCGCGACAAGACCAAGCCGCTCCTTGAGAAGGCTCAGGAAGCAACGTCTAAAGCGCTAGAAGGTTCCAAGCCGCACGTTGAAAAGTCCAAGAAGACAGGCCAGGAAACGCTAAAAAAGGCTCAGGAGACGGTAAAGGATCTGATTGAACCATCACACGCTCCAGCGAAGGCCGGGGAAGCGCACTGAATAAAAAGTGTTAAAGCAGGTCTGCACTGTTGGCCTGAAGCACGAATGGGGCCCCTGAAAAGAATGCAGGTTGCGCTTATTGGCGGTCTTGCCCCCGGCCGCCGCTGGGGATAGACCGCTTAGGTCCGGACCCTATATATGTGATGAACAGCGATATGCGGCTCCGATATGCCGCTGCAGCGCCAGAAACGGAACCCGCCTCTCGTGCCCGATACTGTAGACTATTCCGGACGTATTGCCCTCGTCACCGGCGCTTCGCGCGGCATCGGCCGTGCGGTGGCTTTGGCACTGTCGAAGGCCGGGGCCCACGTGATTATTTCCGCACGCTCAATCACCGCATTGGAAGACCTGGATGATGAGATCCGTGCAGGCGGCGGCTCGGCGACGATCCTGCAACTCGACTTGCGCAAGGGTGACCGGATAGATGCCATTGGACCGACAATCTATCCGCGCTGGGGGAAGCTCGATGTCCTGGTCGCCAATGCTGGCACGCTCGGACCGCTATCTCCGCTGCCACATGTGACGGCCGATGCCTGGGACATGGTGATGAAGATAAACGTCGAAGCCAATTGGCGTTTGATCCGGACCCTGGAGCCTCTTTTGCGACTTTCCGATGCCGGGCGCGCGGTTTTCGTTACATCAGGCGCGTCTTCTGGCCATCATGCTTATTGGGGGCCGTATGCCGCCTCCAAGGCGGCTGTTGAAGCGCTCGCGCGGACCTGGGCGTCCGAACTGGTCAATTCGCCTGTGCGTGTGAACCTGATCAACCCGGGCCCGACAGCAACCCAGATGCGCGCAAAAGCCTTCCCAGGAGAACGCCCCGAAACCCTGCCCTCGCCGGAAGATATCGCGCCTTTATTCCTGGAGGTCGCGGCGGCCACTCAAACCGCAAATGGTGAAATCTTCGATGCCCGCACATGGCTTTCCAGACATGACAGCGGCGTCAGCGCCGAAACGTGACCCAAGATCGCGTTCACGTTTCACGGAATCGCGCACGCGCTCTATTCTTCTTTTATTTCTCGCGGTGTTCTTCACGCCGAACCGCGTACACTTTGGCTGAACCTGCTCTAAAACACGATCTCCATCCCGTCGTAAGCCGGCTCCACGTGTGGAGGTAGCTCCCGCTTGAGGGCGGCATAATCAAGGTCGCCCGTCATATGGGTCAAGACGGCACGTTTTATGTGGAGGCGCTCAATCCAACCCAGCGCATCCTTCACGCTGAAGTGGCTGGGGTGCGATGTATAACGCAAAGCGTCAACCACCCACACGTCCAGTCCCGCCAACCGCTCTTGCGCTGCGTCTGATAGCGAGGAGACATCAGGTGAATACGCGAGGTTGCCAACCCTCAACCCAAGCGATGAAATGTCACCATGAACCTGTTCGATCGCCTCTATCGCAATGGGACCGCCATCGCCGTCCACAGTGATGCTGTCTGCTCCATTTAGTTCGTGCGCGATGAGTATCGGCGGGTAGGACGCTCCTTCCGGCGTCGAGAACCAATAGGCAAATCGCGTCACCAGGCTGTGCCGGGTCGGCGGGTCGAACCCGCCATCTATGCGCTTCTTCATGGCGTGAGCGACCATGCGCAGGTCCTCGAGGCCATGCGTAGGGTCGGCGTGGTCGTGTGT
>JBKEAX010000101.1:0-5618 GCA_047972825.1 Hyphomicrobiaceae bacterium
ACGACATGCACAAAATCAAAGACTTAAAGCGTGATGAGCGAATCTCATAATTCGCGACACGCTTTAAGCGTTGCCGTAAAACAGCGCCAGTCGACAACTACGCGTGTGCTCACCACCATTAATTGCATCGCGGCAACCCGGTTTGCTACGGTCGCCGCGGTTTGGCCGCCAAGGCCGCCTAGAACTCGGCTTGGCGCCCGATCAGCTGATGGCGATTAATGATGATGCCGGAATGGTGACGGAGTACTGCTTGTGTCGGAGAAACTGAAGCCGGCTAACCTCGACGCCGAACTGCAACGGCTCGAAGCCAAGGCATTATTCCCTGCAAGTACCCCTGACGAATTACTGGCACGTCTGGAGAGCATCTACCAGGATCTCGCCAATCTCGATTTCACGAACTACGACATGTCTGACATCGCTGCGACAGCGCCGATGCTGCTGCAGCGCATGTTCCAGGTTCGCATGCAGCTTAGGGAACAACTGAGGACTTGGCGGAGCCAGGCGCTTTTGACCAGCGATGTGCAACAGGCATTGCGCAACCTCTTCCGGGCGATGCGGTATGGCACGGACATGCTCGGGGAAACCGCAATCGGCTTTAACCGCATGGGCGACAATTCGCGTACGCTCCGGGCCTTCACCGGCCGGAACAACAACACGCTCATCAATCCGCGGTTCAATGAAAAGCGCGACTTGCCATTCCGCTCTGGCGACCTTTTGCTGGTACGCGGACGTCATCACAACAGCGCCGCTGTCGCACGCATTGGTGATGTTGATTCCCAGTACAGCCACCTAGGCATCATCTATGTCGATCCCAAGGGATACCACTGGCTGGTTGAAGTCCTGATCGAGGAAGGCGGTGTGGTAAAGCCACTCGGCGAAGCGATCAGTCACAACCTTTCTCGCGCCATCGTATTCAGGCACCCGGACGCGGCTCTGGCCCAGCGCGCCGCTTTCATTGCACACGAACACATAAAGCTATCTGAGACGCGCTACGGCAAGCCTGTTCTTTACGACTTCACGATGCAACCTGAAGGCTACAAGCGTCTTTTCTGCTCCAAGTTGATCCGTTTGGCGTTCGAGAAGGCAAGCGAGGGGGCGGTGGTATTGCCATCATTCCCAACCCGCTTGTCGATGCGCAATCGAGATTTTTTCGATCGTATTGGCGTCACTGCCAGCGAGACGTTTGCCCCCGGCGACATAGAGCTGGAGCCTGATTTTGACGTGGTTGCTGAATGGAGCGACTATCGAATTACCCCGTCGGCCCGCCACCAGGACATCGTCATGGACAAACTGTTCCAGTGGATGGACGACTACGACTTGCGGTTCAAGGAGACGTTCCTCATCAACGCCATCGCCCGTGGTGGCCGCGTTGCCGCCAGTCTGTCCAACACGATCAAGTCCATGATCGCCGACGTAATTCCTATCGTTCCGCCACACATGAGACGGCAGACAATCGCAACGATCGTAATGCTGCACAGAACGGCCGATCCGATCATGCACGACCTGGAGCGCATCGAACGCGAGCGTATCGACTTGTTCGGTTACCCGCTCCACCCGCGGGAAGCTGCTGAATACCTGGAACGCTGGCGTGAGAAATCTGACGGAGAGATCGGTTATCTCGTTCCAGCAATGAAGCTTCCAGCCATCGGTTGATCCAGACAGGCCCTATTTGCCCTGCCAACCCAACCAGGGTTGCATGAGCACGCAAAGCCCCGGTACCTGCTTAGCGCGAGCCAGGCACCTTTGGCTGGAAAAACTCCAAAAAGGCCGTCACCCCACGCATCCCCAATAGGGCTGCAAACAGAGCCATGATCATTCCAAGGGTACTGGCGGCAATCAGGTCCATCTCCGCAGTTGCGAAGACATTGATCCCCAGCTTATTGGCGATAAAATTGATCACAAGGGCCCCGGTTTGAAACGCTGCAAGAAACGCGGCCGTAAGCATCTTAGAGTCAACGATCAGTTGCATGATGAATGCGCCAGCAGCCACCAGCACCCAGATGATGAACCAGGTCGTGCCATTCAACGTACTGACGTACGTAATGAATTCCGATATGATCTGCATCATGAGTAACGTATCCCAACGGACCACCAGCGGCGCGCGCAGATGGCTGGTGTTGTACCTTCCCTGCTACAAAATAGCCCTGTTATCTTAACAATTGGTGCAGGTCTTTCACAATTGCTCCCAAGCGGGACTTTATTGCAGCGCAAAAACGTGCTTCATTCGCCCCACGGGCTGTCTGGTTTTGCGCAACATTCGCGTACGGGGAAGGCGCAAGGGCAGCTTTTTCGGATTTCCGGCATATTTGCCGGATCACCTGATGATCGTGCCGGGAGACACGCAACGATGAGCCAAAGTGCTGCAATGACGACACAGGATACCGAACCTGCCGCTCCGGCAATCGGCACCGCAAAAAAAGATCTTTATGAAGTTGGTGAAATTCCGCCACTCGGCCACGTACCGGAAAAAATGTACGCTTGGTCGATCCGCGAGGAGCGCCACGGCGAGCCCGATACGGCAATGCAAGTCGAAGTTTTGCCGACATGGGAACTCGATAGCCACGAAGTGCTCGTCTTTGTGATGGCGGCCGGCGTCAACTACAATGGCGTATGGGCGTCGCTGGGAACACCAATTTCACCCATCCGCGACGTGCACAAGAATCCGTTCCACGTTGCCGGTTCGGACGCTGCTGGCATTGTTTGGGCGGTCGGTTCCAAAGTGAAGCGCTGGAAAGTGGGTGACGAAGTCGTCATTCACTGTAACCAGGATGATGGCGATGACGAGGAGTGCAACGGCGGCGATCCAATGTTCTCCACCTCGCAACGCATCTGGGGCTATGAAACGCCAGACGGCTCGTTTGCACAGTTTGCTCGCGTGCAAGACCGCCAGTGTCTTGAGCGCCCCAAGCACCTGACCTGGGAAGAGTCTGCCTGTTACACGCTGACGCTGGCGACAGCCTATCGCATGTTGTTCGGCCATCGCCCCCATACCTTGAAGCCTGGCCAGAACGTCCTGGTTTGGGGTGCATCAGGCGGTCTGGGCTCATTTGCGGTTCAGCTTTGTGCCACGTCCGGCGCCAATGCCATCGGCGTTGTTTCCGAGGAAGACAAGCGTGACTTCGTCATGCAGCTCGGCGCAAAAGGCGTATTAAACCGCAAGGACTTCAATTGCTGGGGACAGTTGCCGAAGGTTAACACACCTGAGTTCAACACCTGGATGAAGGAGATGCGCAAGTTCGGCAAGGCAATCTGGGACGTCACCGGCAAGGGTGTCAACGTCGACTGCGTATTCGAGCATCCCGGCGAAGCGACTTTCCCCGTCTCAGTCAACATCGTCAAGCGCGGCGGCATGGTGGTTATCTGCGCCGGCACGACAGGTTACAACCTGACAATGGACGCGCGTTACCTCTGGATGCATCAAAAGCGCGTTCAAGGTTCGCACTTTGCCAACCTGATGCAGGCCTCGCAGGCCAACAAGCTCGTGGTTGAGCGTCGCATCGATCCGTGCATGTCGGAAGTGTTCCCCTGGCTGCAGATTCCTAAAGCGCACATGCGCATGCTGCGCAACCAGCACAAGCCGGGCAACATGGCGGTTCTGGTGTCGGCGCCGACAACAGGTCTGCGGACATTCGAGGACGTACTTGAAGCATCCGAGCAACGCTTCGGCAAAGGCTGATCAAGACCACCATTTCTACTATAAGACATAAAAAAGGGCAGCTTCGTAGCTGCCCTTTTTTATTTATACGCGCGGCTTTCTGCCTGCTGGCCCAGCGCGCAGCAGACCCGTGTCAGATTTCACCTTTGACACCGCGCTCGAAGTACTTGTGGACGATCTTGTCCTGGTTCTCCAAAAGCCAGTCGATCGATGGTTCAAACGTCATCGCTTTCCTGATGGCCTCGGTGGTTGCCTTGCGGTGAATGTCGAACAGAATCTTGTGGTCCAGGTCTTTTATCGTCGCGACCGATGGGTTGAGCCACAGCGATGCAATGATGCCGACATCGTTGACGATTGCCTTGGGGATGATGTTCTCGCGCACAGAATCGAGCACGCCCATTGCGGTTGCATACTGCACGGTCCCCATGAGGACGTTGGTGTAGCGCTCATTATCGACAGTGACTTTCGAAACGCACAGTGTCGGCGGGCGCACCATGACATCAGTGTTGAGCAGCGCCAGCACCCGGCTATGACCGGCGACCTGGTCCCCCATCATTGTTGCGAACGCGGTCCCGAAAGGCCCATTGAGATCGCCAATCACCACTTCAGGTTCCGCAGCCGTGCCTGGTGGTCCACCCGCGACAAGCGCTTCACCCACTCTCATTCCAATACGTTCGGTCATGATCACTCCTTGTTTATCGTTGGTTGCGATTGAACTCTTGCGGCTCACACCGTTGCCATCACTCGTCGTCATCTACGCCAGGCAATAGCTTTCCATTCTCGCCCCGCATCCTTTTCAGTTCCATGATGCCGCGGTTGAGCTCTGCGCCAAGCAGGATGATCACGGCAGTCACCTGGAAGAAGATGAGTGCGATCATGATCTGCGAGAGCCCCGCATAAAAGCGCGTATAGTTGGAAAATGTGAGGTAGTAGGAATAAAGCGCACCGGCCGCGAGCCACAGCAATGTCGACAGCGCAACGCCTGGCCAAACGTCGGAGAAGCGGCGATGGCCTGCCGCGATCCAAAGATGCAACACGAGCAGCTGCGTCACAAGCACGAATGCAGCAATGGCGTAACGCGACGTTGCCGTGAGCCACGTTGACGTCAACCAACTCAGATCAATCAGTTGTTTCGCCCACTCAGGTTCGAAGCGCTGCGCGAGTGCGGGCCCGACGACAACGGCCCAGGTCAGCACCAGTGTCGAAAGCGCGAAGACAAAAACAAACAGCATGGAGAGCGCTAGCGAAAAGGGATAGGATCGCGTTTCATGGACCCGGTAAGCGCCATTCAAGGCCGCACGCAATGTCTCGACCGCGCTTGTCGCAAAAAATAATGCCACGCCACCACCCACCGTCAGCAGGTCGATGCGCGTGGAACCCATCAACGATTCAATCTGCGGCGCGAGCGTCGTGGCAACTGCCGGCGGGAGCACCTTGAACAAGCCATCAATAGCGTGTTGCGCCAGTTCGCGCCCACCAAACAGACCCGCGACGGCACCAAGAAAAATGCAGAACGGAAACAGCGACACGACAAAGGCATAAGCGACCGCTCCCGCCATCGAGAAACCGGAATGTTCATAAAGCCGATAGATCGCTTCGAGCAGGGGGCGATGCCGGTTCATACCGTGGTCCGTTGCTGTAAGAACAATACGATTGCTCCCTCGACACGCCAAACTGGCCAATTAGGGCCCGGCCCCTAGTGCCTGTCGCGCCAAATTGAAACATAGCCGCAACCGCATACAATTTTGGCGCGACATGAAGGCCACTCGCAAAATCATTGGCTTAGTGTGGCGTTTATCGCGCCTTAGTTGATACCCAGCGTGCCGCAACATCGATCAACTAGGGTCCGGACCCAATAGCAATGAGTCCGCAAGATCGTCAGCCGAGGCGAAAGAGGCAAGTGGGCGGAGCGCAGGACATGCCGGGCATATTCAAGCGAAGAACGCGCAGCATATTTCGTCTC
>JBKEAX010000010.1:0-5079 GCA_047972825.1 Hyphomicrobiaceae bacterium
ACACGACGAAGGCATCGTGGGGTTCGGTCAAACGCTTTGGTAATGGGATCACCGGCACGAGCGGAAGATTGGTGGTTTTAAAGCCGCGTTGGGCCAAATAAATGCTGGTTGGCGTTTTGGATGTGCGTGAAATGCCCAGAATGCAGATGTCTGCATCGCTCATGTTGTCGGGCAGACGGCCATCATCGTGCGCCATGCTGAAATTCAGTGCCTCGATGCGCCGGAAATAGTCCGCATCTAGCACATGCTGCCCAGCAACCGTCGGCGTGCTGGCTGCGCCCAGGTAGCCTTCGAACGCCTGCATGATGGGTCGCAATACGTGTAAACAGGGAACCTGGATCTCACGGCAACGGCGTTCGATCTCATTTGCCAGGGTCTTGTTTACAATGGTGCAAAGAACAATCCCTGGCGTTTGTTCAATTTCCTGCAATGCGCGCTGAAGCTGCCGCGGCGTTCTGACAAGCGGATAGACATGCTCGATGGCGCGCATCTGCGCATACTGAACAGCGGCCGCCTTGGCGATCGTCGTTAAGGTCTCACCGGTGGAATCCGATACAAGATGTAGATGGAAGTATTGGGGCTGGGCGTTGACCATGAGCGTTGGACTAACTGTGGAAAAGAAAGGTGGTTATCCAGGGCTGGGGCGGAGGTGGGAGGCTGGAGCAGGATTAGTTTCGAATTGTCCACGTTGATACCCACATTTGCCGCGCAGCGAACGAAAATTCTTCTTTCTGTGCCTCCTTGTGGATTGGTCAGCTGTTACCTGAATGTCCAGTCTCTATCCTCATGATTCCCACGTAGGCTGGATCTGCCATCAGAACTGCAACACATAGAAGTAGCAAGAAATTTTCAAGTCTTGTAGTAAGCCTTGGCGGTTGGCACGAGATCTAGTCATAGATTTCTGCCTGCCTGGAAGGGCTGCGGATAAGCTGGGGAAGAATTTGGTATCTCCGACATCCAATGGGGTAAGAATAAAAGAAAAAAGAAGAATAAGATTCAATTAGATTGAAGTTTGCATGGTAACTGACGCACCGACATCCAACCCAGCTAACCGCCGCTTCCTTGAACCGCTTCAAGGCAATTCAGTGTGGCCTCCACCTATCTGGCTGATGCGTCAGGCAGGACGGTACCTGCCGGAGTACCGGGCAACACGGGAAGAGGCAGGTAGTTTTCTCAAGTTGTGTTATTCGCCCAAGTTGGCTGCTGAGGTGACGCTACAACCAATACGGCGGTATGCGTTCGATGCGGCAATTCTGTTTGCTGATATTCTGATCGTGCCGGATGCCTTGGGGCAGGCGGTGGCGTTTGAGACGGGCGAGGGGCCACGGCTTGATCCGATTACAGATGAGGCAGGACTGGCGCAGCTTGATCCTACTGCGACGGGTGAAAAATTCGGGTTGATCTGCGAGACCGTGCAGCGGTTGCGGCAGGATCTGCCTGCGGAGACGGCGCTGATCGGGTTTTGTGGTGCGCCATGGACGGTTGCGACCTACATGGTTGGGGGGCAAGGGTCGCCGGACCAGGCTGCGGCGCGCAGCTGGGCCTATCGTGATCCGCACGGGTTCCAAAAGCTGGTGGATCTGCTGGTGGATGTCTCAGTGGAATATCTGTCGGGGCAAGTGGAGGCTGGTGCCGATGCCTTGCAGATTTTCGACAGTTGGGCTGGTTCATTGCCGGACAGTGAATTTGGTCGTTGGGTGATTGATCCGACTCGGTTAATGGTCGAGCGGTTGAAGGCGCGCCACCCTGGCGTTCCGATCATCGGCTTTCCGCGTGGGGCAGGCGGATCTACGGCCGAGTTCGTGACGGCGACTGAGGTGGATGGCGTCAGTTGCGACACGGCGATGCCGTTGTGTGCCATGCGTGAGCTGGATGAACTGGGCGTTGCCGTTCAAGGGAATCTCGACCCCTTGCTGCTGGTAACTGGGGGGGAAGCACTGGACCGGCGGATTGATGAAACTCTGGCCGCGATGAAGGGGCGCCGGTTTATCTTCAATCTTGGTCACGGCATTACACCACCGACACCACCTGAGAATGTGACGCGCATGGTGGAGCGCGTGAGAGGCTCAAGCGTTTGACAAGGGAATGAGGGCAATAGCGATTGTTAGGATGCTGCAAAAGGTCAATCTTGTTACGTATTCAATGTGAAAACAAATTGAGCAAAAGGTGACTGAGGGGTCGTCGACCCTCCACAAGCCCTCCAACTGATCCAGCACCATGTCCATCGAGCGCAACGTGTCCAGGGTTTCCAATACCGTCCAGACTTCTACGACTTCGCCAGCCAAGCGGGCGGTGGTGGCTATTGCGGTGACTGTTGCGGCAACCGCTGCCGTGATGTTTGCGCTGGGGGATGCGGCGTATCTTTGGGTGAAGGCGGTGCATGTCGTTGCCATCATCTCCTGGATGGCAGGCATGTTGTATCTGCCACGGCTTTTTATCTATCACTGTGCTGCTGAACCTGGTTCACAGCAGTCTGAGACTTTCAAGGTCATGGAGCGGCGGCTTTTACAGATCATCATAAACCCTGCAATGATCGTGGCCTGGGTGCTGGGGATTTGGCTGGCCTGGAGCGCTGGTTATTTCAGCGACGGCTGGTTTCACGCCAAGCTGGCTTTGGCTTTGCTGCTGTCGGGTGTTCATGGATATTTTTCGGCTTCTGTTCGTGCGTTTGCCGAGGATCGCAACACCAAGCCAGCACGTCATTGGAGAATTGTGAACGAAGTTCCCACACTCCTTATGATCGGGATCGTTATCCTGGTGATCGTCAAACCGTTTTGAAGAACCAGTTGTTTGCTCCGATGACCTGTTCCCCTATTTGAGCGCCGGGCAATAATTGGGTTCTGGAGACTTTTGCATCCATTCAGGGGTGGGCTGACTTCACTTTGCGCACTGTTGTGATTGGAAGTGACTTTCCTGTGCGCGCGCTATCTGCTATAGAACTGGTCATCCCGTTGCGACTCGTGGCCTCTCCGGCCGATGAGCGCCGCCCCGGCTCAAAGAGGTAGCCCGGCGGCAGCGGACCGCGTGGTTCCCACATGCGCTTTCCCCGATCATAAGATCAATCCCACTTCACCAGATCCCAGGACTTCGCACCTCTCCCCGCCTTTTCGAAGTTTGCTGGCCGCTCCGGAGTTTCCTCAATGAAGGAAGTCAAACTCGAGGACCTGAAGATAAAGTCCCCGACTGAATTGCTCGAATTTGCCGAAGAGGTTGGCGTTGAGAACGCCTCCACCATGCGCAAACAAGAGTTGATGTTTGCTACGCTCAAGCAGCTCGCTGCGCAGGATGTCGAGATTATCGGCAGCGGCGTGATTGAGGTCCTGCCTGATGGTTTTGGATTCTTGAGATCGCCTGATGCGAATTACCTCGCCGGGCCTGATGACATCTACGTTTCACCCTCCCAGATCCGTCGCTTCGCATTGCGTAGCGGTGATACCATCGAGGGGCATATCCGCTCGCCCAAGGACGGTGAGCGCTACTTTGCTCTGCTGAAGGTTTCCAAGATCAATTTCGAAGACCCGGAGGCGACCAAGCATAAGGTTCACTTCGACAACTTGACGCCGCTTTATCCAACGTCGTGGTTGAAGATGGAAATCGAGGATCCGACCATTAAGGACCTTTCGGCGCGGGTGATCGATATTGTCGCTCCGCTTGGCAAAGGGCAGCGCGGACTCATCGTCGCGCCACCTCGCACAGGTAAAACTGTGTTGCTGCAGAATATCGCGCACGCTATTTCCACCAATCATCCTGAGTGCTTTCTGATTGTCCTGCTCATTGACGAGCGCCCTGAAGAGGTCACGGACATGCAGCGCTCGGTCAATGGCGAGGTGATCTCGTCCACCTTCGATGAGCCTCCATCCCGGCACGTTCAGGTTTCGGAGATGGTGATCGAGAAGGCGAAGCGGCTGGTCGAGCACAAACGCGATGTTGTTATTCTGCTGGATTCGATTACCCGCCTTGGCCGCGCCTACAACACCGTTGTGCCGTCATCCGGCAAGGTGCTTACCGGTGGTGTCGATTCCAATGCACTACAGCGGCCCAAGCGGTTTTTCGGTGCGGCGCGTAACATCGAAGAGGGTGGTTCGCTTACCATCATCGCGACGGCTCTGATCGATACCGGCAGCCGCATGGATGAAGTCATTTTCGAAGAGTTCAAGGGTACTGGTAACTCGGAAATCATTCTCGATCGCAAGGTCTCCGACAAACGCGTTTTCCCGGCGATCGACGTGGCCCGTTCGGGAACACGCAAGGAAGACCTGCTGGTGCCGAAGGATCAGCTCAAGAAGGTCTACGTTTTGCGCCGCATCCTAAACCCGATGGGGACCATGGACGCGATCGAGTTCCTGATCGACAAGCTGAAGTCGACCAAGACGAACTCCGACTTCTTCTCACAGATGAACACGTGAGGCCGTGCTAAGCCTACCGTTCGCGGTTAAACTTCAAGCCCTGCGGATATTCTCTGCGGGGCTGTGTCTATTAGAGCTGCCTCCTTAAAACGTGTTGAAAACGTGTTGCGAATTATGAGATTCGCTCCTCACGCTTTAAGTCTTTGATTTTGTGCATGTCGTTATCGCAAAACCGCTGCATACTTTTGTGCGACATGCATTAGATCACGTACACTTTCTTCACGCCGAACCGCCTACACTTTGGCCGAACATGCTCTTTAGCCGATCACCTTCCTTGAAGCAGATCAGGACATTGCGGTTATGACCGCTACTACGCGCTCAACCATCTTCGCGCTATCCACAGCACCTGGTCGCGCCGGCGTCGCGGTGATCCGTGTGTCTGGACCGCACGCCGGTATGGTGTTGAACGTAATGGCGCCAAAGCGGCCGAAGGTGCGCACTGCTGCGTTTCGCAAGATCCTGCATCCAACCACCGGAGCGTTGCTCGATCAGGGACTCGTAATCTGGTTTCCTGAGCCCCGAAGTTTTACGGGTGAGGATGTTGTTGAATTCCATCTTCACGGGAGTGTCGCTGTCGTCCGTGCAGTGCTGGCGGGCCTAGCCCTAATTCCACAGTGCCGGCAAGCGGAGCCGGGGGAGTTTGCGCGACGCGCGTTTGATAACGGCAAGATTG
>JBKEAX010000033.1:0-2002 GCA_047972825.1 Hyphomicrobiaceae bacterium
CGATCCGAAGCCAGCACCCCGGCGCCGCCGCCGTTGGTGATGATGCCCAGCCGGTTGCCCTCGGACCTGTGATGCGCAGACAGGATTTCAGCCGCCGCGAATAGTTGTCCGAACGTTTGCGCTTGCACGGCGCCCGCGCGCTCGATAGCCGCTTCAAAAACAGCATTGGACCCAACAAGAGCGCCCGTATGTGTTTTTGCAGCCGTGGAGCTTTTGGTGTAGCGACCAGCCTTTAGCACGATGACGGGTTTCACGCGCGCGGCCGCACGCAATTCGCTTATGAAGGATCGCGACTGGGAGATGCCCTCCACATACAGCAGTATGGCGTTCGTTTTCGGATCCATCGACAAGAAGCTCAGCGCATCGCCGAAACCGATGTCAACCGAATTGCCCAGTGAGATGAGTGCAGATAAACCCAGGTCATTCGGCCCGGCCCAATCCGCGATTGCCGAACACAAAGCGCCCGATTGAGAAACCAATGCAATGTTTCCCGCAGGCACATCTTTCCTCAGGAACGATGCGTTGAGACCCAGCCACGGCCTTGCCAGGCCAACACAGTTGGGACCGATGAACCGGATGTCATGACGTCTTGCAATGTCATGCAGTTCGTTTTGTGCATCGCGCCCCTCGGCGCCCGTTTCCCCAAATCCAGCCGTGATGATTACGGCATTGCGAATGCCGTTGATGCCGCAGTCGTTAAGGATACCTGCCACACTCTTGGCTGGTGAGGCGATGACGGCAAGATCTACCGGCTCTTTTACCTCTGCGATAGAATGGTGGCAGACCTTGCCCCGGATCGTGCGGTGTTTCGGATTGATGGCATAAATCGCACCGGCATATGCAGAACCCAGCAGGTTGTCGTAGACGAGCCCGCCAACGGAGGCGCGCGAATCGCTGGCACCAAACACCGCAATTGATTTTGGGTTGAAAAGACCGTCGAGTCGATGTTCGCGCAAGAAAACCATCCTTTCGGCGTATGCCATGTCTGCAGTTTGTCCAAGATAGTATTTAGGCAGCAGCCGACGATATTTAAGTGACAGAAGTCCTTGCTAATTTGATTGCACGCAATGTTGCGCGGATTATTCAAAAAATTTGCGCCGGGCAAGGTGCGAAGAGTAGTCGGGCGAGCATTTATGATCCCATGCCTCGTGCAGGCGCTACTGCTACCCTGGCCGCAAATTTACGAGCAGCAAAGCATCGCTTTGCTCGATTGAGAGCAATTGTGCAGGCTCGCATTTATTCAAATTGCCGGCGGGTTGCTACTGGCTTGCCGGCAGGTCAGCCGCGGCGGTGCTCTTCAAGGCGTGGCATAATCTCAACGAAGTTGCAGGGACGATGACGGTTGTCGAGCTGGAATTTCAAAATGCCATTCCAAGCGTCCTTGCACGCGCCGGGTGATCCCGGCAGGCAGAAGATATAAGTTCCGCTGGCAACACCGCCGCACGCGCGTGATTGGATCGTGGATGTTTCGATCTTCTGGTATGAAAGCATATGAAAGATTGCAGAGAAGCCGTCGATCTCTTTTTCGAAGAGCGGCTTTATGGCCTCCGGCGTTACATCCCGTCCAGTGAAGCCCGTCCCGCCGGTGCTGATTACGACATCGATCTCAGGATCGTTGATCCAGCCTGAGACGCGGGCGCGAATAACATCAACGTCATCCTTCTCGATGGCCCGGTCGGCGAGTGTGTGGCCCTCTTCTGCGATCATCTCTGACAGCACTGTTCCGGATTTGTCATCGGCCAGCACACGCGTATCTGATACCGTCAACACGGCGATGCGCACAGGAATGAACGGGCGCGTTTCGTCAATCTTGGCCATGTGCGGTTGCCCCTCACTGAGTAAATTGTCTTTGACGCGCCGACTGTGGCGGCAAAACGCACCAAGGTAAAGACCATTGGCGATGCCCCACGTTCAGCCGGAGTGTACGCGGTTCGGCGTGAAGAACATGCACAAAATAGGCGCAAAGAAAATGGAGCGCGTTCGCGATTCCGTGAAAAGCGAA